>CAMYJP010000612.1 GCA_947258675.1 uncultured Desulfobulbaceae bacterium
CGAGAGGGTCAGCCTTCAAGTCTGTAGTTTGGAGCCTCTCTTGTTATGATTACGTCGTGGACGTGGCTTTCTTTAAGTCCGGCAGCCGTGATCCGAACAAATTTGGCCTTTTCCTGCAGTTCTGCAATATTATGCGCTCCGACATATCCCATCCCAGAGCGCAGACCGCCGATAAGTTGAAAGATCATATCCGAAATCGGCCCGCGATAGGGAACCTTCCCTTCAATGCCTTCTGGAACCAGCTTCTGGCTATCGACATTTTCTTGAAAATATCTATCACTACTGCCTTTTTTCATGGCACCCAGGGAACCCATTCCGCGATATCCTTTATATGTTCGGCCCTGATATAAAAATGTTTCTCCCGGGGTTTCGTCTGCACCGGCAAACAGGCTGCCGATCATAATTGTATCCGCACCAATTCCAATGGCCTTTGTGATGTCACCTGAATATTTAATACCTCCATCAGAGATAATAGGAATATTGCGTTTTTTTGCTTCTTTGCAACATTCTTTCAAAGCTGTTAATTGGGGCACTCCGACCCCAGCTACAATTCTTGTTGTGCATATAGAGCCCGGTCCCACTCCTACCTTGATGGCATCTACACCAGCATCTATCAAGGCCTTCGCACCCTCTTCTGTGGCTATATTTCCTGCAATAACTGGCAAGTTAGGAAAGGCATCCTTTATATCCTTCAGGGTGAGGAGTACATTCTCTGAGTGACCATGGGCTGAATCAAGTACTACAACGTCCACATAGTTATGAATAAGTTTTTCAATGTGGCCAAGGTAATCACCACCAATTCCAATAGCGGCACCTACTCTGAGCCTTCCTTTGTCATCCTTGGCAGCATTGGGATATTTTCGTATTTTTTCGATATCTTTTATAGTGATAAGTCCCTTCAGTTCTCCATTATCATCGACTACCAGCAGTTTCTCTATTCTGTGTTCATGAAGCAGAGCTTTTGATTCTTCAAGGGTAATGCCAACTTTGGCTGTAACCAGATTTTTACTTGTCATTACGTCCTGCACTTTCAAATTGCCGTCTGAAACAAATCGGAGGTCTCGATTAGTAACTATTCCAACAAGTTTTTTTCCATTCAGAACTGGAACTCCGGAAATTTTGTAATTACGCATTATGGTTTGTACGTCAGCTACCAGCTGATCTTCACTAACAGTGACAGGATCAATAATCATACCGGATTCTGACTTCTTAACCTTTTCCACCTCCCGTACCTGCTCATCAGCTGTCATATTTTTATGAATGATACCGATGCCGCCTTCTCTTGCCATAGTTATTGCGGTGCGGTATTCGGTTACAGAATCCATTGCCGCACTTATCAAAGGCATGTTGAGTTTGATATCTTGAGTGAGAAATGTAGAAATGTCCACATCCGAAGGCACGACATTGGAAGCTCCTGGTACTAGAAGAAGGTCGTCGAAAGTATATGCCGGTTCAATTTTTTCCGGGAACATCAATAAGTCTCCTCTTATAGGTGAAACAGTTATGAAAACTCACGAATGCCGATAGTTTTCAATGAGAATGGCCAAGATACAAAAATACCGTTGTTTTTGCAAAAAACTTTTCAGCTCGGTGGCCATGCTTTTTTATGATATTATTTTTTGTTCTGGGTAGTTATTGTATTTGCAGCGGGATATTGAGTTGCTGTGAGTAAAATTCCTTCCAGAAGGCCGGCATCACTTACAACCATTTCTTCAGCTCCTAAAAGTTCAAGGAGCACTTTATATACCATGATACCAGCAAGGATTATTTCTCCCCTGCCATCTTGGAGCCCTGGCAGACTATTACGAACATCAACCGACTGTCCCAGCAACCGCTCCCAAACCTTATTAAGGCGTTTCAGAGAAAGTGTGTAGCCCTGTACCTGTTTTTCATTATATTGAACAAGATTAAGATCAAGAGCAGCCATACAGGTAGCTGTGCCGCCGGAACCTATAATTTTAAAAGACCGTGATTTGAAAAAACGGCTTACGGTACTCAATGCAGGAGTAAGAAGTTTTTTTATGCAAGAGGTCAGCTTGTGAATTTCAAGGCTGCTTGGAATATTTTTCTTGAGGTATTTTTCTGTTAGTCCAACG
>CAMYJP010000613.1 GCA_947258675.1 uncultured Desulfobulbaceae bacterium
CTTTTTGGGAAGAGCGTAAAAAGCTGAATTTGCAACGCCAAGAATTTTGGTAGTGAGAGCGGGATCAGAGGTGATGATTTGAGCAAGCTTAGTAAAGGACGATTCCTCCTCCCTGACCGTTTCAAGAATCTTCACGGCGATGGCGGGTGGAGATGGAAGCTTGACATTGCTGTTAATTAACTTATCAATATCACTCATATTTACGTTTACACAGTGGATTTACAAAAAAATCTGGAACCCAATTCTCTGAATATATTAAATGATTTAAATTTGTCTTGAATTATATCATAACGCGAAACTGCAATCATTAAAATTGCTTTCACAATCGAATAAATTTCATCTACAGCATATATATTGACCAGGTCATTACATGACTTATTTGGGAGACCAGCTTTTCTCAAACATGGATGAAAGAAGCCGTGTCGAAATCATGAAAACCGGCATGCACACTCACCAGAAAAAACTGTTCAGGATTTTGGATGATTGAATTTCTTAAATGTTCTGATAGCCAATGTGAATCTTCAATCAGGCTGTAAAAGACAGAATCAACGCCTATGAAACCGTCCATAAAATGGGTGATGATATGGAGCAGTTTGCAGGAGTATCGGTCTCGTAGATTGAGTATATCTTCAAGGCTATGACAGTCATTTTCTTTTAGCTTGCTGGCAAATTCATGCACTGCCTCTAGATTTGCCGAAACACCGCTTTCCAACTCTGTCCAGAACTCAGGGTCCGTGCCTTGGTAGCTCTTTTCCCTGATAATCTCAACAAAGTCATAATTTATAAGAATGGTCTTTTCAAAATAGTTCAATACCTGTTCTCGTGCCGCTTCAAAGGTGTCTTTTTGCAACAGCATGGAATGGGTTTTTTCAAATTCCATTTGGAAGAATCCCTCAGCTCTGATGAATAATTAGAGAGGTAAAGCTATAAGAAACTCAGATTAATAAGGCATTTTCTTTAATTTATTTCAACTGGTAAAGAGCTCCATAGCCTTTTTTTGAATTCATTAAAGATGAGTATCCTCTCTGAAGAAACTAACTGGAAGCTTAGCTCAACGATTCAATATTTCTTTCTTTGCAAAAAGTTCCTCAATATACGTATAACATTGATTTTATAATTTAAAAATTCTAGCACAGATCATCATACTCATGTATCAATGCTTGATTTTCTATGTATTTTCTGGTTCTGATACGCTACAATGATTAAAATGCTGCCGATGTTCGGCGGTTCTGTTCCACCATTAATCTATCACAGGGAGGTTGGTTATGGCAGGAAGTGTCTATAAAATCATAGAAGTCGTTGGTACCAGCAAGAAATCATGGGAGGATGCTGCGAAAAATGCTGTGGAAACAGCAGGCAAATCGCTCAAAGATTTACGCATTGCTGAAATTGTCAAGCTTGACATGCAGATTAACAAGGGAAAAGTAATAGCATTTAGGTCCCGTGTTGCTGTCTCGTTCAAATATCGTTCAAGGTAATTCAGCGTCTGATTACAATTAAAGCTCAGTAAAAACAGGGAAAAGTTAGCTTTTCCTCAAGAATAAGGGGGCAGAATTTTTTCGACGTACTTTTTAATGGAAAAATTCTGCCATCCAAATTTTATCGGAAAAATCAAACCGGTCCCTCTCTTCAACGCTGCCAACTAATCATCTGTGGCAATGATCATCTCATTTGTCTTTCTGGATCATCGTACATAAGAGGCGTCAACAAAGTTCCCGCTATATATTGCAACAGACCATCGTGTGACACTTAGCTCGCAAGGCATCAATACGCATACAACAAGAACAACTTGAATCGCTTCAGGTTGTGAATCAGGTCTCCTGTTGGCCACTGATGTATATATGCTGATAGGGAAAAATCTACATCCGGTTTTTTATTTAAGGACAACAGAGATAATCAAGTCACACGTACCACTTCTTCCAGGGTTGTCTGACCGCTTAAAACTTTATTCAGACCATCTTGACGAAGGGTTGTAAGGGATTCTGTAGAAGATGCCAGAGCGTGTTTTTTTATAGAGTTGGAATCAGATGTTGTCAGTATCAGATTTCTCATAGAATCACTCAGAACCATTAATTCAAATATACCGATTCGGCC
>CAMYJP010000614.1 GCA_947258675.1 uncultured Desulfobulbaceae bacterium
ACCCTTGATGTGGCTTTTCTGCTGATGGAACATTTAATGGGTTTAGAAACAAGTCAAGAAGTGCGTAAATTTATGATCTATAAAAATGAATGAAACTCGGTTGGTTAGCGATTTGATGATAGAACTCGGTTTTCCAGAATTTGATGGAGTTCCGGGTTCATGTATCTTGCCATTATGTGAAAATACGCTATAATTCAGATATGTTATGGCTATCTTAATAAAATCAATGTGCCTTCACCTTTGGATACATAGCAGTTGCATACAATTCAACCACGAGAACTGGGATCGATGATATCACAGGTTTTTTGTCGTACGCAAAAGTACCGATTTGTTGGAGCTGACACCGAGTTTCATTCATTTTTATAAATCATAAATTTACGCACTTCTTGACTTGTTTCTAAACCCATTAAATGTTCCATCAGCAGAAAAGCCACATCAAGGGCAGACCCCGGTCCACTACAAGAGATAATCCTATCATCAAATACGACCGGACTCTTTACAACTTTGGCTCCATTTTTCTTTAACCGGCCAATATTATCGTGATTACGGCTGTGAGGATAAGTTGTCGCCTTTTTTCCTTTTAGAAGCCCCGCATCAGCAATTGGTAAAATGCCGACACACATCGTGGCAATATACCCACCATTATTATAGATGTCACTTGCCAATCTGTGAATACTTTCACCGAAGGCTTCGTCAAAGCCGTAACTGTAAAAACCACCGGGTAACACGAATGCTTTATAGTCTTTAGGGTTTATCTCCGAGAACAGAGCATCTGGTTTTATTTCTAAACCAAAGCGGCTTTTTATAATCGGATGAAAGCCTGTTGTTATGACGGAGGCCTTCTTTATATTTTCTCTATATTTAGTCCAACCAAATACATCAATTATGGAGATGGCCTCAAGGTCTTCAAATCCCTGAGCTAAGAACAAAAGAATATTAACTGTATCATCTGACATTGATAAAATTTTCTTTCTGCCCATTCTGAGCAACGTCAACAGAATCATTCAGACCCAAATTCCAGACTATTATTTTCATTTTTTTGAAATTAGACTGAGGTTCCTCGGCTGGTTCAGCGTGAAGAGATGTGCTCCTTTGGGTCTTCTACCTTTTCTGAATGTCTAACGGCGAAGTTTTTTTGCACGGATCAATACACCTTCTGTCTTGGGTGAGCTGTTAAACCCCGTCTTACTGACCAATTCAACGTGTCCAAAGCCAGCATGTTGGATCATTGCCAGGAAATCCTTTCCTGGTACAGCACCACCCTCTCATTGAGACCAACTTTTTATTATTTGCTTCCTCTTACTGGGTAACTCTCCGATTAAAATCTGGTCTGCAATCATCATCCGTCCGCCCTGCTTTAAAACTCGGAAAACTTCGGAAAGGGCTTTGGCTTTGTCAGGTATAAGATTAAAGGCTCCATTTGATATTACGGCGTCAAAATTCTCGTCTGGAAATGATAATTTATCAGCAGATGCTTCTCCGTAAGTCACACCATCAAGGTTTGCCAATGTAAGATTTTCTTTAGCCCGTTGTAACATTTCAGGCATCAGGTCAATTCCAACCACCTTTCCAGTAGGGCCTGTCATTTTTGCAGCAAAAATTGTATCGACACCAGACCCACAACCAATATCTAAAACCGATTCTCCTTCGTTTACAGCCCCTAACGCAAAGGGGTTTCCAACCCCACAATAAGAAGCTATCACTGTTTCTGGCAATGCCTTAATAATTTCCGAATCGTACTGCAATGCCTCAAGCCCCGCTTTGCCAGTAGGATACTTAAATAGGCCATCAGGCTTTTTTGCCACTTTTTTATATTTCTTTCGTATTCCCTTGTAAATTTTGTCTTTTTCTTGAGAAGAAAATTCGATTTCCATGAAGTTTCCTCCTTTAATGGGCAACATTTGGTTTTTACATCGGAAAACCGATGGCCTTCTTGATAGATTCCGAGAGCGTTTCCATATCCGGAATGTTGTCAAAGGCGATACGCTCGTTGATTACAATGGATGGGACGGCAGGCATTCGCTTACAAATTGCCCTGAGTTCAGCATGCCGCATCAAGCCCTCTTTGGAGCTGACATCGACCACCGTCCACTG
>CAMYJP010000615.1 GCA_947258675.1 uncultured Desulfobulbaceae bacterium
TCGCCATAAAGGCTACGCGTGGCAGGCCACGAAAAATGATGTATCAACTTGGATAGTACGATATCACCTAAAACGAGAAGCGTGCCCTGCGTAGTTCGAAGAACGAAGCGGGGCTATTCAAGATAAGACCCTTCTATTATGAACATTCGGATTATATAGAAATCAGTACGGACTTGAACAAGAATGTATTATGTTTACATGCTCCGCAGCGTGCCGAACCCCAATAAAACATACATCGGATATACCGAAGACCTTAAAATCCGCCTTGCCGCTCACAATCACGGTCAATCACCGCACACATCTAAATTTAAACCCTGGGAAATAATCACATATATTGCTTTTAAAGACAAATCCAATGCCTACGCGTTTGAAAAATATTTAAAATCTCATTCAGGACACGCTTTCGCAAACAAAAGATTATGGTGATCAAAATTGCTGGTTCACCAATAGAGACTTCTCACACAAATCGGTTCAATCCCTGGAAAAGGATTACCTATTTCGCGCTCAAAGACAAATTTTCAGCCCTTTTATTTGAAAAATACTTCAAATCGCCTGATCAGGCAAAGAAATGCAAGAGTAATCAAACAGAAAAGAACCGATATCAAGAATTGTGTATAGAAATCACATTTAAAAATCCATGAAATACTCTAAAAAGACAGCCAATTTATGAAATTTTTCATGTCAATTCAGATAGCCGCTTTAACGAATACATCCCATCTAAGCCTTTAATCGGTTTGGGCTTTTTTTCGTGCTTAGAATGAAAAAGATGTTTAAATCGATGGTAATTTTCAGACACAAACTCCTTTGATCCAATGATGCCCGAATCTGTAAAATAGCGAGTGCGGTGCCTGAAACGACTGATTCGGCTGATTTCAAAATCTTTTTCACGCTCTTTCGCAACAACCTTATCATCGATGGCCCTAGCTTGCATTTTATCAGGTCGGCTATCCTTGACCATGATGGGGAATTTAAGCAATTCTTCAAAGGCTTAACAGAGTACCTTAAAAGCAAGCTCCAAAGAGTAGAGGTGAAAGGAAGCAGACATAATTACAATCAATACACTTGTGGTCAGCTTCATGATATGCGTAATCCGGAATGGAGGAAATTGGAAAATCTGTGGAAATATTGTGAGAAAGCTGAATTTGACCCATACGCGGCCAAAGATGCAATCGAGGAGCGGATTGGTGTGAAACTGGAATGTGACTGTCAAATTATGAACAATGAGATCGAAAATCGACAAAAGACACTGGCCAACGCTTTTGGTGCAGTTTTAGGTGAGCCGGGCAGGGATTTTGATTTTTTTTAATCGTTGAGATTGGAGGTCATGCTAATTTTTTTTTGAATTCTGATTGTGTATTGCGTTTGTTAATCAAACATGAATTTTTGAAGGTGCCGAGTTTGTAAATATAGCCGACATGTAAAATTTTGGTGAGCGTTTAAAATTGTGGGATGGGGTGGCTAATCCACAGTTGTCTTGCGGCCACATTATTGTATATTTGCAGTGGAATATAAAATTTTAGGTTTTATGGATGTCGATTGCTAATCTACACTTTTGGCGGATTTTCATTCACGTGGATCATCCGTTGTATATTTGTACGCACTATTTACAGGCAGCAATGGATAGAAAGAATTATGTACTGCCGTCATGCTGTAGAATTTAGAAGATTTTAAAATTATGCAAGCCTCATTGTAGAGATATCAACTTGATAAAACGCTACAGGAAAAATATTTTTATCATGATATTTGTTTCATTTTTAAAAGATTTGATTATTGTCATTTTGGTTTTTCCTTAGCTTCTTCCGCCTGAGCCGCTGCGACGGCCGCTGCGGCGCCAGCCTCAGCAATTTTTTTATCATCTTCATCGCTGCCTTCACCGGGTGGCATATAAACCGTAACGTTGCGATGCGCAAATTCAATTCCGTGTTCCGCAAAACCCTCCTGTATCAATCGGTACACTTGCCGGGTGCCTTCTCCACCTGCCATCAGCGTGGAACTAAATTGTGCGGCGGACTCCTGTTTCAATTTTTGAACATACGCCTGTCTGACCTGCTTATCAGTCATAGCGGCAACATTCGCATCGACCTCTTGG
>CAMYJP010000616.1 GCA_947258675.1 uncultured Desulfobulbaceae bacterium
CGAACAACCTTCGTCTTTGAAACGAGGGTTGTTCAGTTCCTATAGCAAGACTGCACAGCTGAATTTTGGGGTGGGCCCTATACTTTTATAAAGTTAGTCATTACTTTTTTTCATCGGGGATAAAATAAAAAGTGTGTAAGAACAACGAATCATGCTACATGGTAAATGGGTGGGGAAGATACTCTTTGGCTATAATAAAATGGAATGGACAAGAAGTGATGAGTTCTGAGGTGGGAGGGAATTTTTCCCTTGGAAAACAGGATCAGGCGAGATTTGTTCATGTCAAGAGGGAATGCTATAGTCCATGAATAGAAAAAAACCAAAACAACCAAGAAAAATTCCCTCCCTTCGCAACCGCGCTGAAAAATTGCTGAAACAGCGGAAACAGGCAGGGCATGAAGAATTAACAGACGATGATGCCCGCCGACTCATCCATGAATTCCAGGTGCATCAGATTGAGTTGGAGATGCAGAATGAGGAGCTTCGCACGGCTCAGATTGAACTAGAAGAGTCGCGCAGCAAGTACGCAGATCTTTATGACTTTGCTCCTGTGGGTTACTTTACCTTTGACAAAGACGGTTTGATCCTTGAAGTAAATCTTTCAGGCGCCGATCTGTTGGGCACGCAAAGGGCCTCTTTGATAAAAATGCCTTTCTTTCGATTTGTCCACAAAGATGATCAGGACGATTACTTTTTACATCGCAGACGGGTCTATAAAGAAAAAAGTCGCCAGACATGCGAGCTCAGGCTCCAGAATAAAGAGGGCGCAGTATTCTTTGCACGCCTTGAAAGTTTGGCAGTGCTGGACGATGGGGGTAATTTTGTCCAGATTCGAACAGCGGTGAGCGACATAACCGATCTGAAACAGGTTGAAGAGGCCTTGCAATATGAAAGAGACAATTTGGTTCATATTTTTCAGGCGATGGAAGATGGTGTTTACATCGTTGATCAGAAATACATTATCCAGTACGCCAATCCGGCATTGATAAAAGTATTCGGATCATACAAAGGCAGACTCTGCTATGAATACTTCCATGGTCGAAAAGATGTATGCCCATGGTGCAAGAACCCGGATGTTTATAAAGGGAAGACCGTTCGTTGGGACTGGTACAGTGAAAGGAATGGAAGGTATTATGATCTTCTTGACACCCCAATGACTGGTCCGAATGGTGAGATCTGGAAGCTGGAGATCCTCCGTGATGTTACCGAGCGCAGGCAAATGGAAAAAGTCCTTAAGGCAAGCGAAAAGCGGTATCGTAACTTATATTCTGCAATGAGGGAGGGATTAAGCATCTGTGAAATCATCTATGATGGTTCAGGCAAAGCGGTTGATTATCGGATCATAGATGTCAATCCCAGGTATGAGAAGATTTTAGGTATTAAAGGAGAAGATGCCGTAGGCCGCAAGGCCACGGAACTCTATGGGAAAGAGGTATTACAGTATCTTGATACACTCACGGAAGTGGCTGAAACCGGCAAGTCGGTTTTCTTTGAAACATATTACCAGCCCATGAAAAAGCATTTCAGTATCTCTGTTTTTTCATCGGAAAAAGGACAATTTGCCCTTGTGTTTTCCGACATCACTGAGCGCAGGGAGGCGGAAGAAGAAAGAAAAATATTATTCAGGGCGCTTGATCGGAAAAACAGGCATAAATCAGAATTCATTCGCTCTCTGGGACACGAAGTCCGTTCCCCTCTCAGTTCGATAATAACCCTTTCCACTCTTTTGATGAACAGGATTGACGGTGAACTGAATGATGAGCAAGCCAAGCAAGTCAGCATGGTCCAGGACAGTGCAACCTTTCTGCTTGGAATGGTCGACGATCTCCTTGATCTTTCAAAAATAGAGGACGGTATTGTTGATATCAAGATTTCTGAATTTGACATGGAAGAATTACTTCACAATCTCTCTGATACTATGCAGCCGATAGCGGTCGATAAAGGCCTCACATTCGTGCTTGAGGTTGAAGATGATTTACCGATAATGAAAACCGATTTCAGGTTAGCGCTGCAGGTACTGATAAATCTCGTCGGCAATGCAATTAAATTCACGGATAAGGGAAATGTGAAGATCCGTGCAGGT
>CAMYJP010000617.1 GCA_947258675.1 uncultured Desulfobulbaceae bacterium
GCCGACAAATAACCATGATGTAAAGTTTTTGAGAAACTCTTCTAAACCCCTTTTTCAACAACACGATAAAATCACTATCGGTGGGGTTGATGGCCATTTCAACAAAGAGTTTTTGGACGATAAAAGGCCTTTTGAAAGTAAAAGTGTTTTCCCTAATATTCTATTGAGTCACAATCCGCTGGATTTTGATAAAATCCATGCTAGAAATAAGTCATTGGTCTTGTCCGGAGATACCCATGGTGGACAGATACCGTTACCTTCTTGGCTGTGGCAATTATTAGGATACAAAAAGAACGCGAAATATAACCATGGATTGTTTAAGGATGGGAACAAGTTGATGTACGTAAGTCGAGGTATCGGAACGAGTCATATTCCTTTTCGGTTGTTTTGTAAGCCGGAGGTGGTCGTTATCCATTTCTAACTTTAATTAGCCGCAGACGCACACAGAAAGACGCAGACAATTCTAAATAGAATTTACCGCAGACGCACGCAGAAAGATGCAGACAGTTAAATTTCAATATGGAAACTTTTTTTAAATATGTGATCTTTTTTGTTTTGCTAATGCAAAGGGAATTTTAGGAAGAAATAAGGGACATCCTATAATCCTTTTGTCAAGAGAAAAATTTCAATTTTTATTCATATGTAATAACAATGGGATAGAGGTCTTTCCGATTTTAAGTGACACTTATCCTTATAGTTTTTTCAACAGATTTTCGGCGGATCTCTCGCTATAATGAACACCACACCTGATTGTTACGTTTATCCGGTATCTGCCTTTTAGGCACTACCCATCATCCCTTATCCAGGTTATAGGTTCAGCGAGAGGCTCATGATTGTCCCTCCCGAAGTCGATGCTTCTAAGGTAAATATCGAGCTCTCTCACCGAAACTTTTTATCTGTTATTCTTCAGTTAGAAGAAAATCAGGATTGAAATCGATTCTTTTCTTCATTAATGTCCAGGCTATGATCAGCATCTTGGCCGCTAGTTTTACTCTCATTTTTATTTTAATTCCACGCTCTTTTTCTCTTCCTTTAAGTGTATTGGTAAAATATCTAATAAAGTGCTTATTTCTCGCTGAGGCTATCAGAGCTGCTTGAAACAGAGCATATCGAAGGGAGTTGCTGCCCTTTTTAGATATCACTGGAATTGCCTTATTACTGCTCTTGCCGCTTCGTTTTGCACTCAAATCATAGCCAGCCATTTTGATAACCTGCCCCCTATTTTCAAATCTGAAAGGATCCCCGATTTTCGCTAATACAAGGGCAGAGACATAGGGGCCGAAACCGGGAATGGTTAATAAGCAGTGATATTCAATAAAAGCGGAAGCTGCCTGGTCGATCCGGTCGTCTATCTGCCCAATTAACTGTTTTGTCTGTTGGACTTGATCTACTAATATTGTAGCCTCAAATTCCGCAAAAGGGTTCATCGAACATCCAATGGATTCAATCGCTAAATCTTGAATTTTTCGCAAGCGTCTTTGTTGCGCAATCCCTCGATCTCTGGTTGTCACAGTGCCCATGAATTGCTCAAAGTCCATGCCGGCAATCTTAGCGGGATCCAGGCAGTATTTTACAATTGCCAGACTTTCGCTCGGGCATTGGCCGAAATATCTGTCAAATTCCGGAAAATATTTTGCTAATAAATTACCGCGGATTCGCATTCTCAAACTGTGGTGATTTTTTTTGATTCGTTCCCGAAGCGAAAGCAGTTCTCTAAGGCCGCTAATCTCCGATGAAGGCGAATCATAAAAAAGACATTTTCCCTGTGATATCAAGTCGGCAACGTTGGCTGCACATTTTGTATCGTTTTTATCCCAACGGCCGTTTAGTAACTCTCGATTGCGTTTTACGGCTACTCCGGATACCATAACAACTTCACGATCACATCGGATCAGATGCATACCAAGCGGTTTATGGTAATTTGCTGTAGGTTCAAGCCCAAAAACGATTTTGCTCAGTCCGTTCTGAGCTTTGATAGCATCTGCCCGGGAAAGTAGTTTTGAAAATCCCTCTAAATTATTGCTGAATATTAATCTACGTAAAAGTGTCTTTCCATTAGCTGTTCCGAAAAAGGCATGCTG
>CAMYJP010000618.1 GCA_947258675.1 uncultured Desulfobulbaceae bacterium
ATGGACGGCAGAGAAACAATCCGCACTTATTGAATCATTTATGATTAATGTACCTGTGCCTCCAATTTATCTGTCTGAAGATGATTATGGTGTCTACACAGTTATTGATGGAAAGCAAAGGATAACAGCGATATATGATTTTTTATCCGGGAAGCTAAAACTTAAGGAATTGAAAAAAATACCAGAACTGAATGGAGTAGTTTTTCAAGATTTGCCTGCTCAAATTAGAAATGCTTTAACAATTAGACCGTTTATTCGTGTCATCACTTTATTGAAACAATCTGATCCCGAGTTAAAGTATGAGGTTTTTCTCCGACTAAATACAGGTGGAGAAAAGTTGAAACCGCAAGAAGTAAGGAACGTAGCGTACTCTGGGCCTTTAAATGAATTGCTGTTTGAACTTTCAGACTCCCCTTTTTTAAAAAAACAAATGAAAATAACCTCGGAAAAATCAGCCTCATACAGAAGCATGGATGATTTGGAAATAGTTTTGCGGTTTTTTACTATGCAAGAGAGGTGGGAGAAATTTAGTAAAAAGATATCTACAGGTATGGATATCTTTATGGCTAAGCATAGATACTCTGCAGTAGAAGATTACAGAGACCTGTTTAATTCAACTTTGTCTGGTTGTATGCGAATTTGGGGCGACCAGGCTTTCCAAAAACCAACATCTACAGGCTGGAGAGATCAATTAATTGCACCATTATTCGACGCGCAAATGGTTGCAGTATCTTTATTAAGTGAGCAGAAAATAAATACGTTATCCCAAAATAGAGAAGTAGTATTAAATGCCACTAGAGAGCTATATGAAAAGGATCTTGTTTTTATTAAAGCTGTCTCGCAATCAACAGGCGACACATTAGCAATTAAAAACCGCGTAACTGAAATGCTCAAAATGCTGAATAATGTTCAGGTTTAACCATGCCTTCAGCAAAGTCAGATTTTATTGAAAGAATTCGATGTTTGAATCTATCTACTTCTTCAGAAGCCGTAACAAATAAATCTCTGAAAGAGATTGATCACAATTCAATAGCAAGAATGCTAAGAAATGGATTGTCAGTTGTAAGCTTTACTGCGTTAGAAGATTTTATTAAGAAACGCTCCTCAGAAGCAATGGATGAAATTAGCAGAACTTCAGTCCCTTTTTCAAGCTTGCCTGAAAAACTTCAAAATGCAGCAACGTATGAGGTCATTTCAGCTTTAACATTTCAATTAAGTTTACGTGAAAAGGAAGAGAGGGCCCCCTATGTTCAGCAACAGGCATTAAAAATAGCATCCACAGCTACGTCAAATTATGACTTGTCTGATCATACGTTTGCTTATGGTCAAGCTAATGTAAGCGATAGTGTAATTGGAAATGTCCTGAAGAGTTTCAATATTGTTGACCCATGGAAACAAATGACAACTATTGCATCATGCTCAGGCTTAACTGCACTACCACTAGTTGAGTCATATAAAAATGCAGCGCGACGTCGCCATAAGGCCGCTCATGTTGCAGCTACAGACACTCCCCAAACTGACATATCCCAATTTGTAAAAGAAGCGTTTGCTATTGCTTTAGGGTTCGATGCGCTGATTTCAAAGTCTATACAAAAATTTAAAGAAAATGATACCAATCATATTTCAGGAAATAGCAATGTTGATGCTAGTGACATTGAATACAGAGTGTTGCGATTTTCAGATAATTACTGGAAGGAGTTTATTAATGGAAATACCCGAGCTTATAGGCGAGAAAGAGATGTAGAAATATTGAAGCCAATGACAAAAAATCGTGCAAGCACTTCAAAACAGCTATATATTGAAATTGACGGAAGTGGTTTGATCTCTGACTGGGAATGCTATTAGTAATGCGTGTTTCAAAACATAACAAGCGAATCAAGTGCAACGCGAAAAAAACATCGCGCGCCTTACTCTGAACGTTTAACGTCTGCTTTCAGTAATATGTATAGGTAGCTTTAGAAATATTTGAGAGTCCGCTAATGGCCGAAAGTTCCAGTTAGACTTCAGAGCATCAAGGTCTGGTTTCGCGACACCGGAATCGTTCAGGCTTTCAGTATGAATGACTCCTAAGGGTTTCGG
>CAMYJP010000619.1 GCA_947258675.1 uncultured Desulfobulbaceae bacterium
TAAATATTAAACGCTTTTTCTGCGAACTCTTTATTATTTTTATATTTTTAAGCAGTAACGGATATTCTCAAAGCGATCATAAATTGGACAAGATTAATGTATATGCAAGTGTATCTGGTATGAATGAGATGTTCGACGAATTGCAAAAGCAAAAGGAGTTAAACGCTAAAGATTTAGCAGATAAATTATTATCAACTTTAAAGAACAACTATCCAGAGCTTTTGCCAAAATATGAAGCACTTGCAAAAATGGCATATGAGAATTATATTTTGCGCGTAAATAATAATTCGCTGGCGGATAAAATTAGAGCAAAATATTTTGATCTAATTGAACCACATTTTTCCGAACAAGACCTGGATGAACTAATTGAATTTTGCAAATCCCCTGTAGGCCAGAAAAGTATAAAAGTTTCAAAACAAATAACACCCCTTTGGTTGAAATACTCAAATAATGAAACAAATAAAGCAATAGAAATAGCATTAGAACCTTTAAATAAAGAAATTGATAAAATTATTGAGGAATATCGCATAGAAACTGAAAGATGGTGGACTAAGATGATTAAATCTATCATTTCTTTTATTTTCTAACCCAATCGCTTAACCTAACCGGTACAACCATGCGGTTTTACGTAAAGGCCGTGCAAGATTGGTATTCACATAGGCCGCTGCTCACGCTCGACGTTCGGCCGACATAAAATGGAAATAAAAAAGTCTCCAAAGGTTTTAGTACAAATCGTAGCATTGCTCATTATAGGCGGTATAATTGGCTTTGCTGTGGGGAACCGTATCGGATTTAAGGCTGGGGGCTTCACAACAAGTACCATGGAGTATTCTTTGTCACACCACCAATTAGAGGTTGCGTTTTCCGAAGCAGACTGCCAAGGAGTCAGAGACGCATTGATGATGTATCTCGCTATTGTTGAAAAACACAAGAACAATCCTAATTCCGCCTTTTCTGGCAGAGTAGCATACGCTGACACTACGCTGACGCATGCTCGCTTAGCACGGGTAGCACGAAAACTCGGAGATAACGATCTGACTCGACAGCATCTCCAAGCTGCTACTGAATCATGTGAAAGAGCGCGGTGGGAAGACTGCTCCGAAGTTCATATTTTGGCGGTTTCGAAACGCTTGGAGCAAGGAAAGCCAATAGCGTGTCTTGCTTCGGAATATTTGAACGGGCGCTGCCGAACAAGCGGCTGTACAAAGGACCGCTCGTACCTCGCGGCCTGTGAGCCGCAGGTTAGGAATAATTGACCTCAATGCGAACAGCATACATTCTATCTTTACTTGTAATATTAGCGGGATGTAGTCCTCCCTGGGATACTGTAACATCAGTGGAGGGCGGTTATTCCATTGAAATGCCATCGCTTTTCATTGTCGAGCAAATGCTTCCTGTCAAGACAGCACTTGGGTCGGTAAACCATCAGCTGGTGGGCTCTGACCCGACACGAATCAAAAAAATTTGGCCCTTCTGGTCAGGTCATGGTCCATACGTTGTTGCACACGCTGATCTTCCATTTAAAAAGTACTCACAAGATGCAATTAGGCGGCTATTCGACCATGAGCGTGATCGACTTTATGCCGAAGCCAAAAGGGCTGACAAAAAAGGATCAAGCCTCACTAAAATTACTCTTGATAAACCGATTTTATTTGGAGGTTACCCTGGCAGAGAAGTAAGCATTACTTTTTCTGATGCCAGGACTTCACATACCAGGATGTACTTTGTTAAAGGGCGTTTCTATATTCTTAATGGTATGGGCAAAAACCTGGATACCTTTTTTAATTCTTTCAACCTTTTAACCTAACAACTTGATCCGAGGAAAGATGTCCAATAGGATGATGAAAAGGGAGCAAATTTAATCTGCATGGCGTCAATTCCGACAACTATAGAGATTAGGGTCAACTCCGAAGCCGAAAGTAAAGGCGGCCGCTATTCGCAATTAGGAAAAATGAAGAAATTAATCATATTCGCATTGTTGGTTATTCCGGTATTCGTTTCAGCCTACAGGCAAGGGGAGCCGACCGATTTTAGTAAAAAACTGATTCAAGCGGCCATTGAAAGAACGAAACATATC
>CAMYJP010000620.1 GCA_947258675.1 uncultured Desulfobulbaceae bacterium
TACTGTCAGATGCTTCCACATCAGGTAGAAATCACGTAAAAAAAATAGAGCATTTGGCACGCAAGAATAAGCTTCCGATAGAACTTACATCTGTTGTTTCAACTAATGATTTTGCAGAATGGAAAAAACAGGCTCTTAAGCTTCAGGATTCAGTAGATGCTTTTTTTCTGGCTCAATATTCAGGGATGGTTGATGGATCCGGTAAGTCCATACCAGCCGAAAAAGTTGCTGGCTGGTATTTAAAAAACGTGCGCATCCCCGAAGCAGTCGGACAGGGTCAGTTTGTTAAACAAGGCATGTTATGCGGGGCAGATGATTCGGGATATAACCAAGGGTATGAAGCGGTCCTGATCGCACATGATATCCTAACTACCGAAATTGATCCAGCTAGCTATTCGCCTCGCCCTCCCAAACGTGGACCATTACTGCTTAACAAACAACGGGCTAGAATGCTCGGTATCACTCTCAGGCCAGAGATGGGAATTGAAAAGTACGTTGAAAAAATTTCCGTACTGAAACCTGATAATGATCCTTCTGTAAAAACTTTCAAGAAGAAAAAGTTTCTAATTGTAGATAGTTATCATAGCGAATATTCCTGGTCCCAGGATACGGGTAAGGGTTTCTGTGATGCCATGCTCCAATTGGGTTATTTTGATTCGAAGTCGCAGATAATCGAATTTGACAAAACTGACTATCTTGAAACTTCTACCATTACAGTTAAACGTTTGTGGATGGATACAAAGAGAAAGAAAAGCAAAGACGAAAAGGAACGGGCGAGTGTAGCAGCTTATGAAGTTATTAATAAATTTACCCCAGACCTTGTCTTTCTCGGAGATGATAATGCAGTTAAGTATATTGGCCGTCAGCTATTAGACAGAAAAATTCCTGTGGTGTTCTGGGGAGTGAATGTTACGCCTGTCAAATACGGCTTAGTGGAAAGCATTGATAAGCCTGGTCATAATATAACCGGTATTTATCAAAATGGATATTATTTAGAAAGTATGCAGTTATTAAAAAGTCTTGATCCATCCATAAAAACGTTTGCCATATTAAGCGATAATTCAACAACAGGCAGAGCACATTACAAATCAATTGAATATCTACATCGTCAGAAGAAACTGCCATTTGAATTGAAGGAAATAGTTGTAACTGACACTTTTTCTGAGTGGCAGCATAAGGCAGCTGATCTGCAAACTAAGGTCGATGCTTTTTTCGTTTCGCTCTTCGCAGCTCTTAAAGATGATAATGGGAATGCCGTGCCTGAAGAGAAGATAAGCGAATGGTATGTTGAACACATTGATATCCCAGAGGCAACAGTTGGTACTAAAGTTCAATACGGTTTGCTCTGTGCGGCATCCGACCTTGGATATAAACAGGGATACGAAGCTGTTCTTGTTGCTGATGATGTTTTGAGAAAAGGTATGAACCCTGCAAGTTACCCAGCTCGCAGCCCTGAACGTGGTCCTTTAATGGCTAACACGGCACGCGCCAGACAGCTTAATATAAACCTGACTCCTGAGATGGGTATTGAAAAGTATATTGAGTAAATTGCCGTGGAATATAAAGGTCTCTCAATCTCATACAAACTACTTTTTAGTTTTCTTTCCGTGGTACTTCTCTTAAGCGGGATTCTGGCTATCAATTTTTTCAACTTTACCGAGAAAACTTCAGAAAAATATGCGAAAGAACAACTTTTACAATCATTTAAACACCTTTATCATGATGCAAACGAATATCTGATAAATGTTTCACAACATCTGGATATTTTGAGCGGAAACCCGATTGTTGATGAATATCTCATGGCTGCAGGCATTGAAAGGGAATTGGTGAAGCAATCTATTTTATCTCTGTTTAAAAAGTACGCTGACCAGAACGACAATTATCGCAATATCGTTTTTATTGACTTTGCAGGCAACGAAATAACAAAAGTATCCAAAGGGAAAAGACAGAAAGATACAGGAGAATGGGGGAAAAAAGATTTATTTAGAAGAATTGAACACGGACCAGCCAAAACTGTTCATTTGTCCTCGATTCAAAAAGATGCTGACGGCGGTTATTCAATACTATTTGGAATA
>CAMYJP010000621.1 GCA_947258675.1 uncultured Desulfobulbaceae bacterium
ATCTATTTTCTGATTACTTTTCCCGATCCGGATGAATCACGAACTCATAAAAGCTGGGTGTGGAATAAGGGTAGGAAAATGTATGAAGTAGGCTATGATCGGGAAGATATCTTTATCCTGAAATGGAATATGGACGCAAAACCTGTGGATCTGAGTATTGATGCAGAAAATGACCATATGGCGGATATCTGGTTCTGGAAAGCATGCCGCACAGATCCTGTCGGTTATGCTGATGACAAAACCCATATTTTAAACAGCAAACCATCTCATAATGCGACAAGCGTGGTAAGTCGATCAGGCAAGATAAAGTACTTAATTAGAAATGAGGACTCAGGAAAAAATGCTTTTTCGATCTCACTATCACCAGAGTATTCCGGCGATATTCTGAATCGTTACACCTATCAGCAACCCACCGATAGCCGGGCGGATGTCAGGGCCAAAGGGCGCTGGGAAAAAGGAACTTGGGTAATTGAAATTGCTCGAGCTCTGCACACTGGCTATCAGGATGACATTCAGCTTGATCCGTCACAAAAATCTTATTTCGGTGTCTCTCGTCTTGAGATAGCCGGCAGAAAGCAAAACCCGAAGCTCAGCCAACCGAATTATGGCAGTGGCGATGTCAACGAAGTTATCACGCTGATCTTTCAAAAATAGCCAACAGGAAGTTATTATGATCAAGCGATCAGTTTCAGTTATTTTCTCCCTTTTAATTACATTTATCCTGCCCTCTCAATCCGGTTGGACGCAAGAAGCCAACCAGATAATGAAGCCGGCTGCTGAAAGTATCGAAATACGAGGTCTTCATTTTGCACTGGTGCCTGAAAAAAATGTGTTCGAACAGAGAAGGCGGTATCGATATATCACAGATTATCTTACGCCAGGCCTGAATGGCCTGACGGTTCATCGAGTTACCGGGGATATATCTTTGTTCGCAAGGATAGCGGCATCAGCAGCATTGAAGACATGCGAGGGAAAAGCCTGGCTCTAGTTGATAAAGCGACAACTGCCGGTTACATCTTCCAGCTTTACTATTTCAAAAGCCTCGGGATTAAAAATATGGAGGATTATTTTTCAAACATATATTTTGCCGGCAGCCATGATGCCGCAGCCTGGTCTGTATACACCAAAGAAGCGGATATCGGCGGCAGCAAAAATCATATTTATCATGCCCTGGGAGAAGAATATCCTGATTTCAGAGATCAAATGATCACCCTGGCTGAATCACCGTTGGTACCGTCAAACTGCCTCGCAGTAAAAAATGACCTCAAGACGACTTTAAAAGTCCGTTTAAAAGGGCTGTTCCTCAATCTCCATGAAACAGACGAAGGCCGTGAGGTTTTGCGCAATTTTGGAGCAAAAAAATTTATAGCAACTACCGATAACGACTATCGACTTTTGCATCAAATGGTTAATAAACTGGAAATAGATCTGAAAAGTTATCCTTATAATGACTAACAGCTATCACTCGGATAGGAAAGCTAGATGACCATTTCATTCCGTGCAGTCCGCAATACCGGCCTGGCCATTCTACTGGTAATTATATTCCTGGAAAGCATATTTTCGTATGTCACCATGGCCCAGAGCGCCCGCCGTTTGACCAATATAATCACCATCGATGAAGTCAAATTACGAAATTGGTACGATGTGGCTGAAATTATAGCCAATGCCAAGGATCGTCTGTATGACTATAGAATGGGAAAAACAGAGATAGTCGCCTCAGTTGATCTCCTGGTCCAGAAAGCGATTAACAAAATGAACTCGATTCAGGAACTCGTTTCCGACAAGGACGAACTTGCCAATATCACTGAAATTGTCAAAACAGCCAAAGAATTCAGACAGGCAATATACGCTTATCAGGCAGAAGTGCGGGAAGGTTACAGAGGCGGGTCGTCTGCCAAAGAGATGGAAGAAATAACTGTTCGGACAGCAGACCGGATTGCCCATTTAGGAAGAGGTGCCGCTTTCTATGTAAGTAAAAGGATAGAAGACCACAACAATGCCATTCTCGAAATCACCGCCTTTTCACAGAAAATGCTGGCATTTGTATTATTTATCGCCATAATCGCCACAATAATTGTTTCTTTAATCATGGCACGCGCCTTGGGCACACCAATTAAAAAGCTTGTGAACGGAACAAAACAGTTGGCGGAGGGAGATCTATCCTATCGGGTGGAAATCGATTCAGAAGATGAAATTGGCCAGCTTGCCCGGCAATTCAACCTCATGGCCGAAGAGTTGCATAAATCCCGCCAGAAACTTCTTGCCTCTAAAGCGTATGCTGACAACATCATTCGATCCATGCTCAACAGCCTGATTATAGTTAATCATGATGCCTCCATACGGGCTGCAAATCAGGCAACTTACAAGCTGCTGGGCTATAGTGAAAGGGAGCTGGTCGGCAAACCTTTTTCAAAAATTTTTGCCGAAGGCTATTACAGCGGCATTGGTATAGAAAGCCTGATTGATAAGGGTTTTACAAGCAATATCGAAACAACGCTGCAGGCTAAAAACGGCAGTAAAATACGTGTCCTTTTCTCCGGCTCGGTTCTCTTTGATAACAAGGGAGATTTTGAAGGGATCGTCTGTGTCGCCCAAGACATAACTTTTCAGGCAGAGGCCTTGCGTGCCGGCCATTTGGCTTCCATTGGAGAACTTGCCGCCGGAGTAGCCCACGAAATAAACAATCCTATCAACGGTATAATTAATTTTGCCCAGATACTCATTGATGAATTAGATAAAGGCACTATCCCTACAAAAGAAATCCCCTCCATGATCATCAAGGAAGGGGACC
>CAMYJP010000622.1 GCA_947258675.1 uncultured Desulfobulbaceae bacterium
GGCCTGCAACATATCGCCGGGGTAGGAGATGGTTTGCGCGGCAAACCTGTTCGCCTCATATTCATGGCGTCTTGAAAAGATATGGAGAAAAAGCGACACCAATAAGGTTGATTTAGAAATATAGGGCGAGAGCAAAAAGTCACTACCTTCCAGGGTACGTCTGGCACATTACCCATCGGTGTCCAGCACCTGAAATAGATCTAGAAATATGGGACAGGATTTGCGTAAAGTAAAGGTCAGGATGTGGAGAAACTGAGTAACAAAGCCACAACAAACCACAAATAAATACATGCAATAAGTCTGTAGCCGAGAAGAATTGGATTGATAAGAGGTTCCCAGGTAAAAGGGGCGAGCCAACCTGTTCCGGGTTTTTAAAATCCTCGTCTGGGGCAAGAGATTTCCTTATCAATAAGCTGTTTTTCTGCAGGCTAGTTATGCCCAGGAAATAATACTTGATATGCCGTTAAAACGTACGGTATAATGTACTACAAAATTAACAATGAGGTGCATTATGCAAAGACTGAAAATTGATCAAGACATTCGTTCTATGTCAGAATTCCGAACTGGAATCGCTTCTTTTCTAAAACAAGTACATGACACAAAAAGTCCTCTTGTCATTACTCAGCACGGAAAAGGGGTAGCTGTATTACTTGATGTTGCAGAATATGAAGCCATGCAAGAAAAAATCGAGCTATTGGAGGACGTGCAAAGCTCAATTGCACAAATTGAAGCTGGAACTGGAATTGAGCACAACAAAGCTAAGGCAGCAATTTTGGGGCGGATTCGAAAATGAAAGTCATTTGGTCCCCTCTCGCAGTTGATCGGGCGACGGAAATAGCAGAATATATCGCTCAAGACAGTCCTTCGGCTGCTACGAAGTGGGTAGAATCCCTATTCGACAAGGTTCAATTACTCAAATCATCACCAAAGAGTGGTCGGGTAGTTCCGGAAACACATGGAGGAGACATTCCTGAATTGATTTATGGCAATTACCGAATTATTTACAGGTTAGAAAAAAAGAAAATATCTGTGCTTATGGTTCGACATGGCAAACAGATCCTACCAATAGAAGAAATACAGGCATAATAAGGCGCTAGTTGTGGAACAGAGTACGTCCTTCACGCTCTCTAGATTAAGATAAACGTTATAATCTGAAAAACATGCACGAACTACAAACCGGCCATCCTGGCGGTCCGGTTCAATTATATACTTGATTGCATAGCCAGGGTTGAAGGCTGCCATGAAAATATATACTTACCTTGTCATGGTCATGCTGGTCTGCAGTATGACCTCTTCGTACGGGCATGAAATCCATCTGAAAAACGAGCAAATTATTGAGGCAGAGACTGTCTGGGAAGAAGGGGGTGCGGTCAAATTCGAGAAATACGGCGGAGTCATTTCTATTTCACGCGATCGGGTGAAGGAGATAGTCTATACCGAGAACCAGGTCAAGAAACCCTCAGCCTCCAAGGAGCGATCCACCACTAAACAAACCCCTCCTCCACCCTCTGACAAAGACCTCACTGTAAAGCTTAAGGCCAAACTCACCCCTAAAAACCCTGTAGAAGAAGCCAGCATGTGCACACTTACCGTGAAGACAGTCACCGGCTTTGGCTCCGGCTTCTTCATCAGCAACGATGGGTTTATCATTACCAACAAACATGTGGTCAGAGGGGATGAACGGCAGAATGAACGGATTGTCCAGGAATTTGAACAGGCCCGTCAGAATCTCCGGGAGTTTCGACAGTATTTGGACCGGGAGCATAAGAAGATTGTCAAATATTGGGCCGACCTTAAAAAGGACTGGGCCCTGTTGAAAGACATAGAAAAGGAGGCTCGGACCGAAATCGATAAGCGGTATATTTCTTCAAGGAGAAGAGAGCTGAATGATTTTGAGAAATTTTTACGGGAAAAGGAGAAAAAATATAAAGGAGAGAAGAAGGAGTATCTGGCAGAAAAACAGGAGGTTGACCGTCAGCTCAAGGAACTTCGGGACGGCCAGCAGCAACTGGCTAGACAGAACTCGTTCGAGGTCATCCTGGCCGATGATACCAAGCTCTATGCCACCTT
>CAMYJP010000623.1 GCA_947258675.1 uncultured Desulfobulbaceae bacterium
CCCGCAATTTTCAAAAACAATTAAGGAAGAATTTTCAGGGTTGTCTCAAATTTGGCATACCCTTGAACTGGATAAAATTGATGAGAAATCCATGCAGATAAGGACCATGTTATTGAAAAGAAGGAAGGAACTGGATGATAAGTAATTGCTTTATGCGACGCTGAGCAGGACAGAACGGCAACCACAACCCACAAATATCATTTACCTGGAACTTCCGGATCCGTCTGTTTTCTAATCAATATCGAATAATTTAATTTTTTCCCAGAGCGTTTTCCTGCTGATTCCCAGGAGTTGGGCCGTTCTTGTTTTTCTACCCTTTGTAAAATTCAGTATTTTGGTAATATGCATTTTTTCCGCCTCTGACGACACTTCTGCCAAAGTGGCAAAGGCTAACACCTTTTCCTGCCGCTTTGTTATATGGGCGGGGAGTGAATCGAGGTCAATAACGTCGCTTGAGGCTAAAGCCACGGTTCTTTCCAGGATATTTTTCAGTTCCCTGATATTGCCGGGATAGTCATAATCAAAGAGGGCCGTTAGTGCTTCGGGACTCAATGTGACCTTTTTTCCAAAAGCGCAGTTATAACTTCCCAGAAAAGAGTCAATAAGGAGAGAAAGATCTTCCTTGCGTTCTCTGAGGGCAGGCATGAGTATGGGGATAACGTTCAGTCTGTAATAGAGGTCCTCTCTGAATCTTCCTGCTTTTACTTCTTCTTCAATTACCTTATTGGTCGCTGTAATGACCCTTACATCCGTCTTTATGGTTTCTACGCCACCCACCCTTTCAAAGGATCCATCCTGCAGAACTCGTAACAATTTTGTCTGAACAGAGGTAGAGAGGTCTCCTATCTCATCAAGAAAAAGTGTCCCTTTATCCGCACGTTCAAATCTGCCAGGTTTTCTTTGGCTGGCGTCGGTAAACGCCCCCTTTTCATATCCGAACAGTTCACTTTCAACCAGATTCTCGGGCAAAGCGGCACAGTTCACCTTAATGAAAGGGCCTTTTCCGCGGTCGCTCTGATAATGGATTGTTGAGGCAACCAGTTCTTTTCCTGTCCCACTCTCACCGAGGAGAAATACGGTGGAATCTATTTTAGCGACCTTGCCGATAAGCTCGTAAACTTTTTTCATTTTAAGGCTGTCGCCTATCAGGTTCGGGAAATTGTAGCATTCAACCAGGTTCCTTTGCAGCCTTATGTTCTCATCTCTCAGCTCTTTAACCTCAAGGGCTCTCTTTATGATCAGATTGAACTCCCCCAAATCGAATGGTTTGGTTATATAATCGAAGGCCCCTAGTTTCAAGGACTTAACCGCGTCTTCTATGGTTCCATAGGCCGTAATCATCAGGACAACTGCATTCGGGTCCTTTTCTTTTATTTTTCTCAGGATATCAAGGCCGTTCATATCCGGCAGCATGACATCAGAAATAACCAGGGAAAATTCCTCTTTATGAAAATCGGCGATTCCATCTGCTCCAAGGGAGCAGGCAACAACCTCATGGCCTTTTGAGCTGAGATAGTCGACGAGCGTAGCTCGCATAATTTTGTCATCTTCGATAATCAGCAGTGTGTGTTTCATATTGTCTCGCTATAATTTTTAGACCCTTTGTCAAAATCCTCTACGCTTTTGCAAGGATCTTGTGAGGTATAAATTTGATCTTGACACCTAATGGTCTAGTCCAGCTCTGCTAGACTTGGTTTTGTTATCAAATTTGAAAATCCTTCATTTCCAGGTTAACACTTTTTTCGGCAAATAAAGGATTTTCAAATTTGATAAAATTTGATAATAAAAATTACTCCCTCATTTTTTATGTTTTTAACCGTGATTTCTCCACCATAGCTGTTCACAATCTCATAAGACAGCCAAAGGCCAAGACCTGTCCCTTCGCCTACTGGTTTTGTAGTGTAAAAAGGATCAAATATTTTCAAAATGTCTTTCTCTTCAATGCCTTCGCCAGTATCTCTGACCTCGATTATGGCTATTGATCCCATGCTGAACGCATTTATGGTCAGAGTCCCGCCTTCTGTCATTGACTGGACAGCATTGATCATCAGGTTGATCAGGACCTGCTGCAGGTCAATGGGGTCAAGCCTGACAGTAAGTCCGGCCTCTATGTTCTCCTGATAACGGATTTTTCTTTTCTTCAGTTTGTATTCAACAAGCCCAAAGGCGTCAGACAATGCCTGTTTGATCTTTATATCCTGCGGTTTTTTCTCGCCCTTTCTTGACATCCACAATAATTTTCCAACGGTGCTTTCAATATTGCTCAAACCATCCTTTAAAAATTCAAGATAGCGTTGTCTGAAATCCTTGTCTCCCCCCTTCTCCTCAAGCATATGCACACAGTTGAATAGGCCACCAAGTGGATTGTTAACCTCATGTGCAACTCCGGAGGCAAGGATGCCTAGAGAGGCAAGTTTTTCAGACTGGAGCAGTTTCTCGTGGGTTTTTTTGAGTTTAATATTTGATTCGCGTATTCGGTCAATCATCCTGTTAAAACTCTGACAAAGGAGGGTTATTTCACTGCTGCCTTCGATGTCTACCTTGACGTCAAGCATTCTTTCGTCTGCATTTTCTATAATTCCAACAAACTGGAGGAGTTTCTCATGAGTGCTTTTGATTTCGAGATTGGAAGCGCGTATTCGGTCAATCATCCTGTTGAAGCTCTGCCCGAGGCGGGCGATTTCATCGCTGCCGCTTTTGGTGATGACCCTGACATCAAGTCTGTCCCCTCCTGCTTTTTCCATGGTTTGTGCGAGTTCTGTTATGGGCCTGATGAATCGTCTGCTTAAGAAAACTATGATACCAAGGCTGACGGCAAGCATTATTATTGTGATGATAGTCACCCTCAATATGGTCTTTCGCTCCTCTTGTTCAAGTTCTTTCAGCGACACAGCAAATCTGAGTGTTCCCCAGCGTTTTTTACCAATTGATAAAGGAGTGGCAAAATCAAGAGCGCCGGACTCGGTTTGATGGTCTTGGACTTTTTGGACCACTGTGGATTCTGAAGCGATGGCTTTGGTGGTAATCGGATCGTCATAGACACGGCCATATTCATTAAAATCATTATGGGAAATGATCCTGCCGTTTTCATCAAGCACTGCAATATAAATCAAATTAATCTCTTTTTTACCGAATATCCCTGTTATATAATTATCG
The DNA here is from genome assembly GCA_947258675.1 of uncultured Desulfobulbaceae bacterium. The sequence goes on from CAMYJP010000623.1 coordinate 3,157, forward strand.
ATTAATCCTCCCTCTTCAACAAGACCAAGCCGTTCATAGATAAGATCATTCATCACCGGGATAGCAAGCGTTTCTGCCAGGAGTTTTCCCTGCCTTTCAATATCATTGTACATAATAGTGCTTTCTCTTCGGGTGATTATAAACCCTGTGACCACCATAAAAAAAATTACAGCGGAAAATGTCATAAAGACAAATTTTTTCTGCAGGGTATGGTCTTTTAAAAAAAATGGTTTCATAGATGTATTTTGGGATGACATCCCAGCCCGCATGATTTTGGAATATCGTTGATCATTTTCCTGGTCTCCTCGTAATCAAAATCGCTGGCCTCTGTAAACCCCCCTCTGAACTCGGGGTCTATATTTTGCAGAACATTTTTACCCTGGTCGGTCTTAGAAATATTGATGAGGGCAGTCTTGACCGTTTCAACAATTGAATATGGTGTTAGTGGCCCGACAACTAATGGCCCGGTGGGTATCGGTTCTGACCGTGAAATTATTTGCAGGCCGAGTGGAGCATACTTCTCCGCCACGGACTCCCTGACGGCGCCGGCATCATACTTCCCTTTTAAAACCCATTTAACAAC
>CAMYJP010000624.1 GCA_947258675.1 uncultured Desulfobulbaceae bacterium
TGGCTCTTCCTCAGAAGATTCGCCCTTTCCCACGGCCCACAGCTCTTCTGATTCGGTCAGATCTTATTCGTAAGAGCGATCCATTCTATAATGAGTCAAATATGCAGGCTGACCATGAAGTTTGCTATGAAATTCTCCGTGATCACGATTTTGGTTTTGTGTATCAAATTCTCACATATATGCGTGAACATGAGGGGTCTGTTACTTCATCTGACTATGCGGTATATGGGAAACTGCACTATACAAACCTGGCATTACTGAAAAAGTACGGCCCTGAATTTCTGACAAAACAGGAATATGAAGAATTGTTTAACGAAAAGATCAAAGCATATTGGTACTTTTTAGCCTTCAGCCTTTTCAGCCGGAAAGATGAAAGTTTTTGGGAATATCAGATAAATTCTCTACATGATCTTGGCTACCAATTGGACAGATTCAAATTATATAAAATCCTTTTTAAAGAGATATTGCGTCATCCAAGGCATACAATGTCCAAAATTAATGGTTCAATTATAGCTTCTCGTTCACAAGGGTAATCTGATGAAATCAAGCAGGATTATCCACCTTCCTGACTACCATAAGTCTAATCAATACCAGGGATTATTGCTGGAGGGTCTTAAAAATATTGGTTTTGACGTTGGATATGGCCTGCGTAAAGTATATTTTTCTAATATTGATTTATCCATATTATTTAATGTAATTAAAAAGAATAATATTAATGTCTTTCATCTGCACTGGCTGCATCCTTTTTTACTCCACGAAAAAAAAATAATAATGCTATTCAGAGGTTTTCTCTTTGTTCTCCAATTGATAATTATAAAAATTTTCGGAATAAAATTGGTTTGGACAGTGCATAACCTGAAAAATCACGAAAACAGATTTGTTGAAACAGAAATATTTTTTACCCGGATTATCGCAAAGCTTGCCAATGCAGTAATTGCCCATTGTGAGGCGTCAAAAAGAGAAATTATTACAGCTTTTAACATAAAGACAGACAAAGTTGATGTAATACCCCATGGTAACTATCTTGATGTATATAAAAACAACCTTACCCGTCAGGAATCTCGCAAGAAGTTTAACTTTGATGATGAAGATTTTGTATTTTTTTTCCTGGGTTTGATTCGTCCGTATAAAGGTATCCTGGATTTGATCGAATCCTTTCAAAAAATCAATGACATGACAGTAAAGCTTATAATTGCCGGAAGGTTGGGAAGTCCGGATTTAAAAGATACATTGCTATGTATGGCAGCCTCTAATAAAAATATATTCTTGGATCTTCACCACGATGCATATAGGTCTTTAGGATTTCCGAAACCACGGCCGTTTCAAGAATCGCCCCGCTCATAGGACCCGACGCAGCATGACCCGGATCTTTCAGGCCGGCAAGGTAGCAAAGGGTCCCCACATCCGTGAAGTAAATTTTGGGGGTCTTGACCAGCCTTTTCCCTACATTGGCGAAGTAGGGACGGAGGACAATGATCTGATACGTGGCCTCGAGAACTGAGAGCCATGCTTTGGCCGTATTGACAGCCAGACCCAGATCCCGCGCCACATCGGTCAAATTCAGGAGTTGGCCGCTTCTCACCGCGAGGGTCTGAACAAAGCTTTGAAACAGGTTGAGGTCGCCGACTTGCCGTAGGGACCGCACGTCCCGTTCCAGATAGGTTTGAACATAGCTTGCATGCCAGAGTCCTCTGTCCAGATCAGGTTCGGCGGTGAGTTCCGGATAACCACCGCGCAAAAAACTGGTCCACAGATTCCCGAAGCAAGGCCCCCTCGTCTCATCATCTTGTGCTGCCCTTTCCCAGACCAGCGGCTTCTGCGGATATCCCTCGGCTTCCCGCTGAGAAAGGGGAAGAAGGCGTAGAATGGCCGCACGTCCGGCGAGGGTTTCGGTAACCCCCTCATGGAGGAGCAGGTTCTGAGAGCCCGTCAGAAGATATTCGCCGCGCCTGTCTCGGTGCGCATCTATTCTCTCCTTTATATAGGGAAGCAGGTCGGGAGCATACTGGATTTCGTCAAATATTACAGGCGGCGGATAGGCTTCCAGGA
>CAMYJP010000625.1 GCA_947258675.1 uncultured Desulfobulbaceae bacterium
ATGACCCGGCTCGGGCAGTTTAAGATCATCTCGATGGTTTTTTCAAAATCCGGTCCAATCTGTTCAAGGAGGGATAGAATTCCATCTGCCTCTATTTGTAATACTTCCTTTGCCTGCTGAATTTACATACTTTTTCCTGTAAGTGATCACGGGGCACCGCATCTTCTCGCAGGTATGCGCAGACTCCGATCGCTTGCCTGCAGACAGTCGCGATCGCGCGAATCTACGGCACCCCTTGATCACTTATATATTTTTCATTGTAATTCCAAATGGGTGGTTGCCCTGTGGTCAGTTGCCTTTTTATGAACAGCTATGAACAATAATTTGTTTGGGTCAATAATGGATTTGAATTTTACTTCGTCTCCTGTAAAAAGCAAACTTCTTCGTGACACAATGATGGCAACGATGTGTAAGTAATAAAAAAACAGCCCGGGAAGCTGCTGGTCAACTCGTCTTTTATTGATTATATATACTTTTTCATGAATTCGGATAACTCAGAAAAAGGACAACAAATGACTTATACAACTGATTTTCTGGTGATCGGCAGCGGTATTTCAGGTTTGTCCTTTGCCCTGAAGGCTGCAGGCCATGGAAAAGTGACGATCATCACGAAAAAAGCCCGGGTAGATACGGCTACGAACCTGGCCCAGGGAGGCATTGCCGCCGTACTTTCCGATGAAGATTCCTTTGGTCTGCACATTCAGGACACTCTGCGGTCTGGAGCCGGACTCTGTAAAGAGGAAATCGTGCGATTGGTGGTGGAAAACGGACCGGATCGTGTTCGGGAGCTGCTGGCGCTTGGAGTGCATTTCAAAACAAAGGCCAAGCATCCCGGCGAACTGGACCTTGGCAAGGAAGGAGGTCACTCGGCCCGTCGTATTGCTCATGCTCTGGATCTTACCGGTAGAGAAATTGAAAACGGTTTGCTCAATAATATTGCAAAGAATCCTAATATTGAAGTGCTCGAAAACCACTTGGCAGTAGACCTGCTTGTTGCATCAAAGACAGCAAATGTCAGGCCTGCCCCCGAGAAGTTTTCCGACTGTTGCCTGGGGGCCTATGTCCTTGATCGCGACAGCAACAAGATCGAGACCTGGAGGGCCAAGGTCACGGTATTGTGTTCCGGTGGTGTCGGTAAGGTATATCTCTATACGACGAATCCTGATATTGCCACCGGCGATGGAATTGCCATGGCATTCCGGGCCGGTGCCAAAGTCGCCAACCTTGAATTTGTCCAGTTTCATCCGACCTGTCTTTACCACCCAAAGGCCAAGACTTTTCTCATTTCCGAGGCGGTTCGCGGTGAGGGCGCTCGATTGATCGATGAACGGGGTACACCGTTTATGAAAAAATATGACTCCCGTGGCGACCTGGCAACAAGGGATACCGTGGCCCGGGCTATCGATTCCGAAATGAAGGGTAGCGGTGATGATTGTGTTTACCTTGATATCAGCTTCAAGCCGGCGGAATTTGTTAAAAATCGGTTCCCGAATATCTATGAAACCTGTTTCTCCTATGGCATTGACATGACGAGGGAGCCTGTTCCGGTGGTGCCCGCGGCTCACTACATGTGCGGTGGAGTGGTAACCGATGCCATGGGTCGCACAACCATTGAGAATCTGTATGCCTTGGGTGAAACTGCCTGCACCGGGCTGCACGGCGGCAACCGGTTGGCAAGTAATTCCCTTTTGGAAGCCGTGGTTTTTGCCCACCAGGCCTTTCTGCAATGTCAGCAGAATTGGGATGAATTGAAAAATCAGGAGTTGCCTTCGGTTTCAGCCTGGCGGGCGGGTGAGGCGGAAAACCTCAAGGAAGGTGTACTGATCAGCCATAATTGGGACCAGATCAGGCGACTGATGTGGAACTATGTCGGTATTGTCCGGTCGGAGAAACGTTTATCCCTGGTACAGAAAAGATTGGCTCCGATTCTTAAGGAAGTTTCCCAGCATTATCGCGATTATCTTTTGACCCCGGATCTGGTGGAGCTCCGCAACCTGGCCCTGATTGCGGAACTCATTGTCCTCAGCGCCTTGCATCGGAAAGAATC
>CAMYJP010000626.1 GCA_947258675.1 uncultured Desulfobulbaceae bacterium
TAAATCTTGATCAGCTATGGAAATTACATCTCCGGCTCGACAGGCAACCTGTCGGAAACTGCTGCCAAATTTGGCCCGTCTATAAGCTTGATGAATACCGCAGAAGGCGGAAACCCAGGCTGATCCCTGCTGGTTAGCATGATCGGCAAGAATAGATAACTCCTCGGGTAACTTGTGACTATTATTTGTATATGAAGCCAACGTTGCAGCAAAAGGACATCTTTCCTGCACATAAACTCCTTTGCCAACATCAGTCACTGTGTTTTCAAAATCATTTCTGCAACTGGGATCTTTAGCCAACTGTTCGCCAACAAGCCGTAAAAGGCCTATTGCGCCAACGTCAAACAAAAGATAGGATGCCTTAATTAACTCAACGAGGCTTTTCTGCCCAGGCCTGTCATTTCCCATAGAATTATCCTCCTGGTAAATCAGTAAGTTACATACCTTGATACCCTACCGTAATAAAATGTGTCTCTTTGAAAGTCTTAGTCCGAGAATTTTCCCAGCTAATCGATAGTCACAAAGTCATCACGTCTATTCTGTGCCCAGGATAATTCACTATGGCCAAAGAGTAGTGGACGTTCTTCTCCATAACTAATGGTTTCAAGGCGTATTGGTTCTATTCCAAGGTTGATAAGATAATTCCTTACACTCAATGCCCTTTTTTCTCCCAAGGCAATATTATATTCACTGGAACCTTTCTCATCACAATTTCCTTCGATACGTATTTTAAGCCTTGGATTATTTTCGAGGAAGATACCATTTTCCTCAAGCCTCCCTCTTTGATCTTGCCTGATATTTGATCGGTCAAAATCAAAATATATGGGCAGCATGGGGGCTGAAGAGCGGCCCTCGAGAATGGCTTGCTGTTTATGGGTTAAGGATAAAGTATCGAGTGGTTCTTCCTTGCCTGGTCTACTAACATCTTTTTCCGAATACGGTTTCTGTACTCTTGGAGAATCAGCAGAAAGATCATGATCAAATTTTGTTTTTTTTGAACATCCTCCGATATAAGAAAATATTAAGGCCAGGAGGACCGAAAGTAGTATTGTGTTTCTCATGAAATCACCATCCTGTCACTCCAGAACAGGACCATATCCGTCCGGTAAGTGAGAGTCAGTTAGTTAGTGTTTGTCCAGAAATGAGCAGTTTTGTTCGAGATCAAGGCCTGCGAAAAAAATAACCGGAGTCATATATATGATATTACGAGGATTATTTTTTGAGACTCCGGTTATTTTTTTCGCATGCCTCGGAGTCTCGCAAGCTCGCTTACCTGATCTCGAACAAAATTGCTCATTTCTGGACAGACACTAGTTCGTGTTAATGGAAATAAGACAGTCGTGCCGTGCAAAACGTTAAATCTGTTGACAGACCTTATGTCGTAAAGAATTCTACAATTATGCTTTTGTTTCAGTGTTTCCTTCGATAACTTCATTTCTCATGGCTGTTTTAGTGTCATCAACTTCCCGCAGTCCTTTTTTGAAGGAATTAATGCCTTTGCCAAGACCGGCGCCAATTTCTGGCAGTTTTTTACCACCGAAAACCAGTACAGCTATGCCAAGAATTACCATTAGTTCTGTTGTTCCCAAGCCAAACATAATGAACCTCCTTACTCCATTTTATGTCCTTTCATCTTATTATGACCCACCATCTCTTTTTCCCCCGAGCCTGTCACCTTCACTTCGTGTATCGCTGTATCCTCCCTGTTCTCTCTTGAGATCCGGATATGAATCTGCCATGGCCCGGGCATGGTGAAATTTACATTTTCAACCAGAAATTTACCTTCCGCCAACTCTGTCACGACTGATTCCACAAGGGTGCCATGTTCATGAAGTGCCATCCAGGGCACAACCTCAATCAATAATTTATCTTTTATGATTTTTTTCGTTTTGCCATCGTAGACAACCATTTCAAATCTGTTGCCTCCCACCACAGGCTTATCTTTCATTTTTATATCAATGAAATACGCTCCATGGTCGGAAGGGATTTCTTTTCCGTCGAAGCCATAGAGGAAAAACGTAAACAAAAAGAGAATGCAACACCCCAACAGTTTCTTTTCTATAAATACTTTCAAACCTTTACCTCCTTTTGATAACGCTTAATGGCAACTGATCGCTGGACAAATAATACTACGTAATTAAAAAGAAAAATTGTAAGTGATCACGTCAGCCGCTCTTTTTTGTCAGCAGTCATCAATCATTTCTTCCAATGTTGTCAGTTCACTGACATTGCCTGAATACACTTAAAGCGAACCGAAGCCCTCCAGCCGGACAACACAGTTCCCTATCTTACAGATATTCCAGTGATTTTCTCGTAATAGTCAAGGATGGTGTTGGTCGAAAGCCAGTAGAGCTTGTACCGGTCTGGAAAAGTATAGCCGGCAGGCAGATCCCGGCCGGAAGACCATATCCATTTATCGCCTTCGGGGGTAAAACGACCGCAACCATCGCTCTGCCCACCCGGCGCATTCCAGCCAGCCATTATCCGCGGGCCAACCCACTCTTCTTTGTTTTCATCCCACTGGACCAAAAATTCCTGGTGATGCTGGCCGTCATGGTCTGTGACAATGCCAATCTTGTTGCCGAGACCCGGTACAAAACGGCACTGATTCTGGCCCGTATTTATTGCCGGGCCGGCGCTTACCGGCTCCGACCATTGGCCGTTGGCCAATTTCTTGAAAGCCACAATGTCCATGCCTTTGATGCCCTCCATCGGTCTGGTCGTGGCCAGATAGGCAACCTCCTCGCCATTCGGATTGACCGTGCTTACAAAACAGTGGTCCATTTGGGGGCTATTGATGGGGGCGCCCATGTTCTGCACTTCGCCCCACTGTTCTGAGCCTGGTTTCTTTTTGACCACGTAGATATCCCTGCTTCCAAGACCTCCTGGCCGTACACTCATGAAATGCAGGGTTCTGCCGTCGGCCGAAATCATTGGCTCAGTATCCATATATTTACTGTTAATCGGCTCCGGAAGCAGGTAAGGCTCTGACCACTTTCCGTTTGACAGGTGAGAGACATATATATCCCGATCACCAGGCCTGTTCGGATCAGGATCTCCGTGAGGCGCTGCAAACTGGGCAAAATAAAGGCTCTTCCCGTCGGCTGTAATAGAAGGTTCATAGGTGCCATGCGGTGAATTCGGAGGGGTGGCAAAGGGAAAGGGTTTGGTTATGTCCGACGCTGAGGCCATCCCGCTTTTACCCGCCAACAGGGCGGCACAAATAAATAATGCACACAAGCTTTTGAATAATTGGCTTTTCATTG
>CAMYJP010000627.1 GCA_947258675.1 uncultured Desulfobulbaceae bacterium
TGAACTGCAGAAAAAAACAGGCGGCAACGCCAATATAGGTAGAGAGTTATATCCACTCATTAAAACGGCAGATTTTAGATCTATACAGGTATCACCACGAATGGTTTATGTTGATTCAAGCAAACCTCATCTTGTTGAAGGTTTTACAAAAAACACTTTCACTGCAATGATTAAAGGTGTGCGTAATGCCTCTATTGAAGGTGGATTTATTGATGAGAACACATTTGATGAAGGGATTAAGGGGTTGTACAGAACGACAGAAATGGACGGAGTTTTTTGTTACACATTTTTTAAGGCAGTCGCATTAAAACAATAAATAATTGACTTAATGAATATTGAATAAGCTTTTTATTTCAACACTGTATACTAAGTGAATCTCATGAAACCAAAATTCACACCAGGGAAAAATATAGCAATGAAGGTTCCTGCCCATGAGTATTATAAGACAGTTTCCTTTTATAGAGAAATTTTAGGTTTTGAAGAAGTTGATATTTCATCACCCAACAACATCGAATCAGTAAAATTCAAGTTTGGAGATAAATATCTCTGGATTGATAAAATTCCCACCATAAACCAGGCAGAAATATGGCTGGAAATAGTTACCAAAGATATTGAACAGGCATCTAGTTATTTCGAGAAAAATAACTGCGTCAGACGAGATGAAATTGAGCAATTGCCGGAAGGATTTAAAGGGTTTTGGATAGCCAATCCTTCAAACATTATTCATCTGATATCCAGCTGAAATCACATCTCTGCAATTATGCTTCGCCACCTTTGCTGCTGGAAAATATTTTTTCCAATTTCTCACGGGCTGTATCACCTCCCTGATTTTGGACATAGGAGAGAACGATAGGTATAAATTTTCCTACCATTCCTTTATCCAAACCGAGTTTGGAAAATCCCGTCGTCAGATGGGACATGTCTGCCATACCACCTATTTTTCCGCCGAATGAAGAAGCAACCCCTTCCAGGGTACCCATTAAACCGCTACTTTCAGGGGCCTCATTGATGAAATCATCGATGCCGGAAGATTTTGGGGCGACTTGTTGAAATTCATCAGGATTTAATTTTTTATGAGCTAATTGAAATAACAGACCAGCGCCACCTTTTGCCTGTTCTTCTCTAATACCAAGATTGTCAATTAACATCTTAATCAGTTCCATAATTGCCTCCTTTTGCTACAATTGCCGAGCAAAATCTTATAGCATGGTAAGGTTAGTATTTGCTTTACCCCATCACTATTTAAAATTTTGATTGGGTTAAGCAAACATTGAAAGATTTGTAAAAAAACCCAAAAATAATAAATGCTTATCAGTCAACTAAGGTAATAGCGTTTCTACCATAATATACCAATCACCTATAGGATATGGTTCTTAAAAACATTAATCCTCAGGGCATAACGATCTGGAAATAATTATCAAAAAGTTACAAGCGGATCCAGGGTTTTAGCATCTTCGATCCAGGCTTCTACTCTCTTTTTTCCTGGTAATGCACGCACTAAGCGATTTCCGTGAGAGTTGACCTCAGCCATTTTAGCAGTTAAATTTTCAGCATTTCGGTTTCGAAGCTCCTTGACCGTATCAACACCAGCTTTTTCCATTAATTCTGAATATTCACTCCCTATACCTTTAACACGAAATAAATCAGCCATATTTACCCACTTGAGAATTAGCGAATGGTCAAGACCAGTTGCAGCTGCTATCTCCTTCCTACCTTTTTTGCTTGCTCCCTTTTCTAATAAAATATTCACATTATTTATCCCAATAGCGCCCAATTTTTCGGCATAAGTAGGACCAATACCCTCTATTTCTGAAATTTTGTAATTTGTCATTGCTACACCTCCAAAGAATTAGATTATTAAATAATCAGTCAAAATCATGAAAACATATCATCAACAGTTAAAAAATGATTTCAAAAATACAAAAGCCTCCTGTCAGTAAAAAGTTACCGAGGAGGCTTTATATGATAGCTTCTTTACTTCCAAATCCATGGTATTTCTCCTAGAGGCAAGAAATTAATGAATGCTAAACTGCTTTATTTTTT
>CAMYJP010000628.1 GCA_947258675.1 uncultured Desulfobulbaceae bacterium
ATGCTGAAATCAGGGAAGAAATGGGTAGAGAGGCAATGATGCTTGCGCGCGAGATATTCTTCAAGCAACCCTTAGAGCAAATTCACGAGATATACGACAGGCTGTAGGCACGGAACAAAAGTGGCTTAATATCAGTACTGAGAAATGGGTTATGTTCTATCTGCACCAAATGAATCTTTTATCCACGCCGCAATATCAGATAACTTGGTGAATATAATTTCATCTCCTTTTGGTGCGCATCCGTCTTGACTGAGCTTAAGATTCCATCTTACACCTGCGGCCCTCCCGGCCTCAAGGTCAGAATCTTTGTCCCCAACTAATATGGATTTTGACAGATCAAGGTCAAACTCTCTCTTGGCTTTCAAGATCATTCCCGGATTAGGTTTTCGATCAGAAGAATTTTTGCGATATTTTCCAACTCCGGCAGTTGGGTGATAAGGGCAACAATAGACTTTCTCAATGCGAATCCCGCGAGCTCTGAATTGAGCGAGCATCCATTTCGTTAACCGGTCAAAATCGTCTACTGTGTAATAGCCTCTGCCGATCCCGGCCTGGTTCGTTATGATAATAATCCTGAAATTAAGCTGTTGAACAAGTGCGCAGAGCTCAAAAACCCCCTCAATGAATTCAAAATCTTCAACCCGGTGGACGTAGTTTTTCTCGACGTTGATCACACCGTCGCGGTCAAGAAAAATTGCCTTATTTTTAAATTTATTCATTCTTGGCAGATTATATCAGTGGCGGAGAGACGAGCAAATCTTGTGCTCTGAGGTAATCCTCAGGTACTCCTATATCGATGAAAAATCCTGCCGTTGGAAAAGCAAGCGGCCTGAGTTCATGCACATGAACCATTAAGAGATCAGTTTCGAATGAGAAGACGGTGGGGAGATTATAGCGGCTGAAGAGATCACGGGACAGGAGATATACCCCTCCGTTGATTATACCGGGACCGGAGCGCCCCTTTTCAAAAAAACCCCGGATCCTGTTTTCCTCAATGTCGAGAGCGCCGTAGCGGCTGGCATCTGGCACTTCCAGGACAGCAACGGTGAGGATGGATTTTTTTTCTGAATGGCCTGCCAGCATGGCTTTGTAGTCGAGCTCCAGAAAGGTGTCACCATTCACCACAAAACACTGTGGTCCGGCAATTTGCTTCAGTGCCAAAGAGATGGCGCCGCCGGTCCCCAGAGGCTCCGTTTCAATGGAATATGCCAGGGACAAAGACTTATACTTTTCTCCGAAGTAATCACGAACAGCCTCATACCGGTATCCGACAGCCAGTATCGCCGACGTAAATCCGGCAGTGATGAGATCATCCAATAAAATAGCCAGAAAAGGCCTGCCTTGAATTGCAGCCATGGGTTTTGGCAGATCGGGCACGACGCTTTGTAAGCGGGTTCCAAAACCTCCTGCTAAGATGATTACCTCCATTATTCTTTCGGAAAAATCTCCGCCTCTATAAGCTGACAGATAATGTGCCCCATGAGGATGTGCCCCTCCTGGATTTTCGGAGTGGAGTCGGACGGTGTGGAGAGACAGTAATCGCACATTCCTGCAAGGTCTCTGCCGTTTCGCCCTGTCATCCCCACTATAACCATATTCTTTTGCCTGGCTGAACGGACGGCCTCCAGAATATTCGGTGATCGGCCGGAGGTGGATATAGCAAAAAAAACGTCCCCGGCCAAACCCATTGCCTCGATCTGGCGCGCAAAAACACGCTCATAGCCATAATCATTGCCAATTGCGGTAAGGATGGACGTGTCAGTCGTTAAGGCAACACCCGGCAACCCCGGCCGGTCATAATGGAAGCGGCTGACAAGCTCGCCTGCCAGATGCTGACAATCAGCAGCACTCCCCCCATTGCCGGCGAAAAGAACCTTGTTCCCCTTGCTCAACGCCGTAACACAGACAGACACTACTTTACTTATTCCTTCAATCAGGTCATCAGCCGCTATCATGGAGCCAATGGTATCAGCGGTTTCCTTGATTTCGTTACGAATATTGGTTTTTAATATATCTTCCATCCCTGGGTCCC
>CAMYJP010000629.1 GCA_947258675.1 uncultured Desulfobulbaceae bacterium
AGTCATGCACACCCCGGCCCATACTGAAGGTGGGCTTTCTATCGTCATTGATACCGAGAAGGGAAAGGCCGTGATCACAGGATTCTGTCTTTTAAAGGAAAATTTTGATCCACCGATGCAGGTAAAAGCAATGGAGATGGAAGTCATCCCGCCAGGGACCCATGTAAACGTGAATGAGGCCTATAATATTATGCTGAAGGTCAAGAATATGGCAGATATCCTACTCCCTCTCCATGAACCCGAGTTTGCAGCAATAGAAACGATTCCTGCCTAAAAGTTCCGTCCTGAAATCAATATTCTAAGGGAAGTGAGCAACTGGCTACACTTCCCTTACAAGAAATGATCAGGAAGTATCTCAATTTTATGCATGACTGAACATAATGAGACCTTACACCTGCCAACCCTAATTGATCACTCCCGCCTATATCTATCGAATAAGATAAGGTCGATTTCTTATCTGTTTACGATACATATACAATTAAGATTTTGCTTAAATTGTTGAGATTGCCAAGGCAAACTTACCTGCTTGATTGAATAGAGTATGTGTGGTTTAGTTTAAAATTAGTCAATATGTAAAGCTAGGTATCAGGAGGGGGACATGAGAATCTTACTATCAATTGTGGCAATACCTGCCATACTCTTGTTGTCAGTTGTTGTACACGCACAGGACAAAGTTGTTGTTGTTCCTTTGGGCGGCAAGAAACCTGTTGGTGATGCGGTATCTGCGGATGTCCTTGATGGTAAGATATTCTCCAACAAAGATGAGGTGGGTGTTACCGGCACCATGATGAACAACGGAGCTGTAACGATCACCCCATCAAATGAGGCGCAGTCCATACCGGAAGGTTACCATAACGGTTCAGGTACGGTGCCAACCGATGCCAACCTCGCAACAGGCAATATCAGGAGTGGGGCAACCATTTTTGGAGTAGCTGGAAAAACCGAGGTGGTTGACACAACGTCCGGAGACGCTTTGCCAGAGCACTTGTTGAAACATAAAAAGGCATGGGTTGATGGAATAGAGCGTACAGGAACAACCGGGTTGTTCTGGGGGTGTAGGCCAGGAAGAGCTGCTTGGACTGAAGCAGATTGTTCGTTGGATTGTGAATGGCAATTCCCAGGTATTCCTGGCGTCTGTGATACATTTTGTTCTGATTTAGACAATGTGACAAATATGTCAGATACTCGAAATTTTAGTATTATTATATGTAACGGGGCTAGAGGTATTTAATAGTTTGCTGCTAAGACAGTTGGCGTCACGTCTCATCGGCACATTGTTCATTCCAGCACCCTGCTCATAAAGCCGGGCAATACATACTTTCATGTTCTCAACCGTTTTTTTCGCAACGGAGACTCCCCACGGAGTCAGGAAATATCCCAGAAAATCAAAACCCCTTGAAGCCTTGCCAATAAAAGTCTTGTCGGGATGCTTGTCCAGCTTCAGATCATTTAGAATCCGATTAATCTTAGCCACAACACGTATTAACTGGCTTTTACAGCCTCGCTATTTTCCCTGCATTTTCAACTGCAAGCAGTGCGTACTATCTGCATACATCCAAAAATATCGGCTTAGAAGAGGTAGGAGCATCAGGAAACATGTAAAATTTGTACATAGCTAAGAACTATAAGACCTTGCACCTACCAATCCTAATTGATCATTCCCGCCTATCCCCATGGAATAAGATAAGGTCGATTTCTTATCTGATTACGATGAAGGTGCAATTAAGCGGTTGTTCAAAATATTGGAACAGCCAATGGAAATATCAACCTGCTTGTTTCGGTATAAATTATCTGATAAGTTAATAATTTTACATATCATGATTGAAAAGGAGAGTAAAATGAGCTGTAAAACAAGTTGTATTATTTGTTCAGTATCAATTGTTTTTTTCTCATTTATTTCTTCTAGCTTGGCATCTTCTGGCATTTTGACTCAAATCGGAGATGACATAGATGGCGAGGCAGCTAATGACCAGTCAGGGTCTTCAGTGAGCCTGAGTTCAGATGGCTCTGTGGTAGCTATTGGGGC
>CAMYJP010000630.1 GCA_947258675.1 uncultured Desulfobulbaceae bacterium
CATACTTGTCTCCACTGTCCAATTCAAGCGCTCTTTGGTAAAAGTTTTCACTCTCGTTAACGTTTCCGGTTTTCATATAAGCATCAGCTAATCGGGTCATTAAATGGGTGTCTTTTGGATTACTCTCAAGCGCCCGCATCCAGAATGGAATTGCCTTGAGAGGCTTTAGCAGTGCCCGATAGGCATCCCCGGATCCTCTGAGGGCAAAGATGTTTTTTCCATCAAATTCCAGCACCTGCCCGTAGTAATTGATAGCCTCCTGAAATTTCTTTTTTACTCGATAAAGATCGCCTGGGCCAACGAGAATATAAGCATTCTGCGCATCGAGCTTGAGTGCTTCCTGGAAGCAGTTTTCAGCCTCCGTGAAGTTTTTCATCCTTAAAAAATCTCTTCCCTTCTGAGACAGATCGATTACAGCTTTTTTTGGATTCAACATAATGCTTTATTTGTTTTTTTTTATCGATTTGGTTATCACCCGGCCATAAATGCCAGGGTATCTACAATTATGAATGTTGTATTATATAATATATAACGCGTCGAAAAAACGAGATTTTTTTAATTTTTTTTTATCTGTCTCTGAAATTGACGCCAAAGGATACTGATACAATCGCTTATTGCAAGCCTACTTGTTTTGTAATTGCCTAATTTGATTGCCCTTAAAAGATGCTTACACTAATTTTTGAGTAACCTCAGGTTGATCAGCAAATCCTTGGTAGCTGTTCTCCTATCGGCATATCTACAATCCGATGAGCGCCAAGCGGTGTCTTGATCGTCACAAGCCCGATGTGATCTGAAACTGCTTGCCCTATTATTGCCGCATGCTTGCCCAGAGGGTGTTGCTGCATCCGGGCCAGGATTTCTTCTGCTTTAGTTGCTGGAACGGCTGCCACAAGTTTTCCTTCATTGGCCACATAAAGCGGGTCAATTCCCAACACCTCGCAGGCGCCTCTTACTTCAGGGGTTACCGGTATCTTTTCCTCATCGAGTTTTATGCCTATTTGGGATGACTTGGCAAATTCATTTAAGGTCGTGGCAATTCCTCCCCTGGTTGGGTCTCGTAATGCATGAATATCATGAGATATTTCAAGCATATTTTCAACGAGCCCGTTAAGGGCTGCAGTATCGCTTTGAATTCTTGTTTGAAAGGAAAGATTTTCCCGGCTGGTCATAACCGCCATGCCATGGTCGGCAATGGTGCCGGAAAGAATGATTTTATCGCCGGCCTGAATAGAACCGGCTGAAATCCGCACTCCTTCCGGTACAAACCCCAACCCTGTGGTTGTTATAAAAATTTTATCACAACCCCCCTTATTTACAACTTTCGTGTCACCGGTTACCACCGTGATTCCCGCCTCCTTGCCGGCCTGTTCCATGGTAACCAGAATACAATGCAACTTTTCCATGGACAATCCTTCTTCGATAATGAAAGCTGTGCTGATATAGAGCGGTTTTGCTCCGCTCATACAGATATCGTTCACTGTGCCGTTTACGGCAAGGTCTCCGATATTGCCGCCAGGGAAAAAAATAGGGTCAACCACAAATGAATCGGTGGAAAAGGCAAGGCGACCGGCCGGGCAATCGAGTATTGCCTGGTCTTCCAGTTGGTTGAGAATGGAATTTCCAAATCGTGGCAGAAACAAACGATCTATCAGCTCGGCTGATAATCTACCACCGCTGCCATGGGCAAGTTGTATGGTATCATGGTCCATGATCGGCAATGGACAAGAAAGAGAAGAAAGATCAACGCTCATAATCTAAGCCCCGAAAAACAATTTTTTTATATTGCCAACACAATCAATAGTCACTTTAATTTTTTCAGCATTCAATAATCACCGTCTATGGTATTTATGGTAGGCGGCGCAGGCCCCTTCACTGGATACCATTGTGGCCCCCAGCGGATGTTCCGGCTTGCATTCCTTATCAAAAGCAGGGCAATCAACAGGTTTTTTCAAACCCTGGAGCACCTCTCCGCTGATACAGACATCCGGCTCCTGGACGTGAATTTTTTCAACCGCAAACTTTTTT
>CAMYJP010000631.1 GCA_947258675.1 uncultured Desulfobulbaceae bacterium
GCAAGCAGTTCTTCCCGTTAGCCCTGGAGGATGAATATTGATATCGGAATCTTCAAACTCATCGAGCACCGAGAGAAACGCAACAAAGCGAATTAACCCCAAGGCGGGACCTCCGCAAGCGACATCGTCCTTACCGAAGAAATCCCGAACTATTTGACAGAAAATTAGGGGGTGCCTATTAGTATTAAATTTATTAGAATTAACCTTATTTACCAGTTAACCAATCACTGCAATCCCAACCTAAAATTCGTTCTATTCCATGAATTTCAAATTCAAATATGGAACGAAGAAACTCTTTCTCTCTAGCACTCATTGGGGAGACATATGGTCTCGAATGAACATTCTTGTTTTTTATGACTTGGTATGGATTGATACCAAGAAATTCACACACCACATCAAGTGTTTTTTGTAATTGGTTTCTTAAATTTTCGATTCTTATTACTAATACCTGTCCTTGTGGAAAATAAGTCCAGAGTCTTCGTAATTGTTCCATATAAAATCCCCTATCGACGTAAGAATATATTCTATGTTGATAAGGTAGCGCTTCTCGGCACCTTTCCCTTTCACTCTGTATGGCATCCCAAAACGATAGATTGTCTGCACCCCTGTCCCTCTCCATGTTCCAGTGTGAATATGCCCTATCGATAGGATTTCTTAAAATAACAATCAGTTTCATATCAGGATTGTATTGCCAAATACGCCTTGGAGCATCATACCAATACATATAAATTGGTGTAGCTTCCCCCAGCACTTTATTTGGTTGTAATGAGTCGAAAAATGAATGATAGGCCGAGTAGTCAAATTTATTATTTGAAAAATCCTTTTCGTTATCAAAAAAGTGGACTTCCTTTCTATTAGCCATACATATATCAGGATGATCCTTTAAGTAGGAATACAAAGGGGTAGTGCCACCTTTTTGCGTACCGCAGATTAAAAAGTCGACCAGTCTTTCGGTTTCATCTATATGAGAATATACTTTTTTACTTCTCGTAGAAAAAAAATTTGTTTTTCCCATTCAATGTATTTCTGACCCAAAAAAAATAGTGAAAAATTTCATGCTTAGCCAAATTTATACTAAAAACATCTGGTCAAATTCAGATGAAATTGCTAACTCAAAAAAAATTAATCTTTCAGGTCATCTACCATTACAAAAATAAATAATATTATAAATTTATTAAGTAAATTCTAAAGTCAAATTAATTATTCAAATTGTTCAGAGAAACGCTCATAATTTTTTAAAACCTCTGCTTTCTTCCTGTCATCTATTCTTTTATTCCCTATATATACTCCCCAAGGGTCTAAATCTTTTGTAACAACTGAAGATGCACCAACTACAGATCCATCTCCAATTTTTACTCCAGGTAGAACAACAGAATTCGCACCAATTATACAAAACTTCCCTATTTTAATTGGAGCTCTTGTAGTATTTCGGTATTCTTCTGGAATAGTTGAATTACCAAAGCCCCATCCTTTAAAATCGTCTGTTCCTGTTAAAATTCTACAGCCTTGAGATATGGCAGAAAAGTCTTCAATTATAAAAGTATCACCACCAGTAATAGAAGTAAAACAAGCAATATGTACATAATTTCCTAATTTCATTTTATTTGTAGCATAAATTAACACGAAATCATCAATGATTATGTTTTTTCCAAATTCGATATTTTCAATACCAAGAATTTTTGTATATTCATATATTTTGGTTTAGAACAAATATTTGAGAATCCAGATCAGATAGAAACAAGTTTTACGCCATTTTTTCCTGCAGGACTTGGTGGTGTTTTGGTTGCAATGGGTTTGACTTTCATCGCGTTTGAAGGATACGATTTAATTGCAACCGTAGCAGAAGAAATTAAAAATCCGGAAAAAAATATTCCCAGGGCAACATTTATTTCCCTCAGTATTACAATTGTGATTTACTTACTTATTTTATTTGTATCATTATTGAAATTGAACACAACGAATACGGCTATGGTGTTCGGACACTTATTTGCTTGTTTTTTTGCAAAGCGAATCGA
>CAMYJP010000632.1:0-2014 GCA_947258675.1 uncultured Desulfobulbaceae bacterium
TGCAGATTGCCGATCGATAACTCATCTATTGTTTCGTTCCTGGCATGCATTTAATACACCTCAATAAAGCCAAATTTTTCCAAATAACAGCTATCTTTGCTTGCTAAAACCTACTCAAAATGATACTCAAAATCTTAAAATAAAATCATAAGGAAAGCTCAACCAATGGACGTGCAAAGCCCTGAAAAAAATTCAATCGCCCTCCACTCCCTGGCATTTTTCCTTCTCGTATCAATAGCATATTTCAGCGAATTGCATGGCCAGAGAGAAGCCAAAGTTTTTTTGGGAGAGATTTATCTTTACCTCACCTTGGCTTTTGCCTTTTTTAGAACAACAGCAGACAGTCTGAAAATTTCACCTGCCCTGCCTGCGAAGCTTATAATCTTTTTTTTCGTTTTATCTATCGCATCCGTATTGGACACTAAAAATATTTATTGGAGCACTCTTGGCACAATACAGTGGTCGTGCTTTTTCATTATTTTCCTTCTCCCCCAAATCACCAGAGGCCAAACCAAATCACTAGCACCATATTTCATTGGGCCGATTGTCGCGGCAGCTGCTGTCAGCTTGTTTGCAATAATCAATTACTATGGAATCCACTTTGACCCTGTAATCGAAACCTTAAAGGGAAGAGGCAGAGTCATTTCGACCTTTGGCAACCCAAACTATTTGAGTGCATTCCTCGGCCCTGTCATCCCGCTGACAATTTATCAAATCCTAAAAGCTGACCGCAGACGAAATCTATTTATAGTGTTTTTTCTCTACAGCGTAATACTTACCGCCCTCTTCTACGCCAAGACCAGAGGCGTTCTCATTGGCCTTACAGTTGCGCTTGGAATGAGCGTTGCCACTTTGCTTCTAAGCCCTGAGGCCAGGGGAAAAGCCTTCAAGTTGAAAAAACGGATCGTCAGTTTATCCCTGATCAGCCTGACGATCATATTGTTTTTTTATGGCGCCCCCCCCTTCAGTGCTACCGAGACAAGAACGATTATCGATCGTTTCACTGAGACGGGAGCATCCTTACAGGCACGTTTTATGATGTGGGGTGTCTCGGCGGAGATGATATCCGAACATCCTTTTAATGGGTCCGGTCTTGGGACCTATGCCTACATATACCCTGATTACCAGGGAATCTTTTTAGACGATCCGGAACATGCAACCTACAGGGAATATTCAGGGTGGGCACATCATGCCCACAACGAATACCTGCATATAGCAGCTGAAACAGGCGCCCCAACGCTGATGGTGTTTTTATTGGCGATTGGGCTTTATCTATTTGCCTTTATCAGAAAAGTCATAAATCAAAATAACATTGCCCCTTCTCTCGCTCTTACTTCGGCAATTGCAGTAACATTGATCCATTCACTGGTAAGCTTTCCTCTGCGGCTCATGCCTTCAGCAACACTTTTCTGGCTTCTCTTGGGGCTATTGTCCGTCGAACTCAAGACAGGAACAACCAAAGCTGTCAAAATTAGACTCCCCCAATCAGGAAGCCTGAAAACAATCCTGGCGGCGATGGCAATAATAATTAGCCTGATCAGTAGCTCGTTGTTTATCAGTGATCGCTACCTTGGCGCAGGCATCAGAAGCTCCAGAGACAACAACCTCTTAAAGGCCAAGAAGGAATTTGAGCGGTCTCTGGCATTTAATCCATGGAGCGGCAGAGCCCTTGAGCAACTCGGATCGACCCTGACCACACTTAAAAGAACGGACGAGGGTCTGCAACGCCTTTTAAAATCGGAAAAGTACACCAAGTCCGAATTGCTTTACGTCAAGTTCGCAAGCAACTCCCTGACCCAAGGGAAACTGAAAGAAGCGATAGGGCACTACAAAAAAGGTCTATTTTACTATCCTAACAATTATTTTATGACGATGAGCCTCGGGATTGTCGCTAAAAGGCATGCTGATTCACTCAGAAAAAACCCTCTCGCGGATGAAAAAAATGCCTACTTGAATTTAGCCCTTTTGCAGCTGTTGTCAGCAAAAACTAAAATCCCGCCACAAAAATCTGATC
>CAMYJP010000632.1:2093-3196 GCA_947258675.1 uncultured Desulfobulbaceae bacterium
AGCGTCACCAGCATCAATAGGCTCCCTCCCGAAGGCATCCCCATTTCTGGTCATATCCAAGGAAAAACTCCCTATTAACGAGACTATTCAAAAGTTTAACCACAATGAAAGAACCTACATAAGGGATTTCATATACGGGCCAGGCATGAAAAGGGATGCATTGCTACCGAAAGGCGCTGAAATTATCAAAGGTATAAAGATTGGCGATGGTTGGTTGAGGGAATATTCCGTTTCAACCTAAATTCTACAAATCCGCGCCACGTGGAACTAAAAAAACCGGTCAACATCAAAATGCTACCGGTATACATCGCCATAAACCCATTTAAGTCAGAAGGTCTTTGTGACCTTCATCTCCCACTTATGTTCAACCCGCTCAGGCTGACTGATTCCTGCCGTACGTGTTCCGTAGGCATAATTCAATTCCAACTGAAACTTGGAAAAATCGACTCCAGCCGACAAAAAGGCCAGCATGGTATCGGACTCTTCAGTGGTGTCAATTGCGTAACGAAGCCTAGCACTGAGCAAAGTATGGCGAGTTGGATACAGATCCGAAAAAAGAGTAAAGGTCAGCAATGAGCGTGATTCGCCAAGCGAGTCAGCGTAATCCTCATACTCAAACTCTTCACCCAAAACAGCAATCTTACGAATCAACCCACTTTCTTTCCAAAAAGTGTACTCGTACAACTGGGTAAACTGGTAGCGTCGATCAGATTCACCGTCTTCAAATTTGCGCCAA
This sequence comes from uncultured Desulfobulbaceae bacterium, assembly GCA_947258675.1. Next base: position 2,830 of record CAMYJP010000632.1, read on the forward strand.
TCCAACTCAAAGTCCAGAGAGTGATGATGCCTGCGGTCAGGGCTATAGTCGAGTCGAGCGATACTTTCAAAACTGACTTCCTCAACTCCACCCTCTCGGACAATTGTTGATTCATTCGATAAATCCAAATTATTTTTAAAAGAGTCATGAACCGAACCGCCCCAAATCAGTTCATTCGTCATCGCCGCTCTTAAGTCTCCACCATAATAGTCGATATTATGAACAACTGTTAATTCGCCATCTTTGCCTACAATTGAATCTATATAGTCGTATGTCATTGCGAGTCGATTATAAATTCGATTCGCCGGTCGATGATCAATAGCAAAATTGGAAATTGACCGATAATATTCGCCACTGTCTCCTGGAC
>CAMYJP010000633.1 GCA_947258675.1 uncultured Desulfobulbaceae bacterium
ACAGGACTGCTTATTGAAACTGACTCTTATGGCCGTTACCACATAGCGGATGTAGATGGCGGCCGGATTGAGCGCGGCCGCAATTTCATTATCAAGGTTGATCCTGTAACACTGCCAAAAGGTTCCCTATTTACTACTGAAAACCCAAGGGTACTGCGTATAACCCAGGGGATAATGAATAAGATCAACTTTGGTATAAAATTGCCAGTTCAGGTAATGCCTGAAAAGGAAGTTAAAGTAAATATGGGTGAAGTCTTTTTCGAACCAGGCAAATCCACTATCCGATCAGAATATCGCTCGAGTATCGAAAAGATTGCCAATGCCATTAGAGTGTACCGCTGCGGCAGAATCACAGTTACTCTGGAAAATACCAGGGAAGATCTTGCCCGTCGTCGTGTTGAGAGTTTGCATGATGCTCTCAAAGAACACCTGGGTGAAGCGATTATGAAGGATGTAAAAATCATCATGATCGACTCATCAGTAAAGGGAGATTCGCCTGAGAATGCGATAGATTCTATCTCATTAGGGTCAGTGATGCCGTTGATAAATGACATATTTGATGTGCTTGGAGATCTATTGATAGGCACTGCATATGCAGCTGATGTTCCAGAAGTGGCTGAGGACTGCTCAACACCTGTATGTACTGGCAATGGTGGTTTCACAATGGAAATAGTTAACAAGGATGAGAACTCCACTCGTTCTGAAAATTCAGGCAAATGGGTAACAAAAAAACGGAAAATTGTCGAAATAAAAACAGTTAAATTGAAAAATTTCATAGAACCTATTCGTTTCGAATCCGGCAAATCCAATATTAACGATACTTTTATGGAGTCATTGAGTAATGTAATTGACAGCCTTGTTGAGAAGAAAAATGTTCGACTGCATATCGTTGGCCACACAGACAATCAACCTGTAGGAAAACATCGTACTAAGGAGCTCTATAAAAACAATTATGGGCTTTCACGTGCCCGAGCGGAAAGGGTAGGGAAGGTTCTGCAAGAGGCAATTGGACATTCTGATGAGGCAATGTCCTATGAGGGTAAAGGCCCGGATGAACCCATAGCTGACAATGGGACACCCGAAGGAATGATACAGAACCGGCGGGTAGAAATTGAGATCTGGTATGATGAAATTATTGAGCAGGTAGTTGAGGAAAAAGTTTTTGTCGAAGAGAGTGAGGAGAAGAAACAACCGGCAACTGTTGAACTCACAAGCAGACTGAGGCTGCCTGATGGTGGTGTTGTCTGGGCAACTCAGGATCCTGCAATTATTGATCCGCGCCTTGATGTCACGGCGACAAACGAAGCAGAGACCAGTGATGGAAGCTTCATAAATCCGGTGCATTTCATTATATATTCAAACTACAGGACTTTTATCGATCATTGGGAATTATTAATTACACGTGCCAATGATACAGACTTTGTAAACCCCGTGAAAGTCTTAAGAGGATCTGAGATCAGCAACGCTAACAGGATAGAGTGGTCCGGAGAAACTGATTCTGAGATTAAACTGCATGCCGGTGAGGAACTTCTCTATATACTCAGAGTCTATGATAGTGAAGACCATCTGGATGAAACAAAACCAAGACGACTTTATCTTGTAAATGGATATAATGACTCCTCAGGTATTATTCAGGAAAGTTCAGTTGATAGTAAGGAGGAAGGTGCTGAAATTTACGGTGAGTCCAACCTGCTGCGCCAAACCATTCCGGTTGCCGGAAGCCGAATAAGAATTCATGGCTCAGATATCCCTGCAGGATACAGACTGCAGATAAATGGTGAGCCTGTCGCAATCGACAGTAAAGGCCGCTTTGCTATTGAGAATATTGAAACTTCAGGCCAACATACATTCAAAGTAGATGTTATTGACAGCAAGGGTGTGGTCTGGAAACGGGATCTGGCTATTGACGTCTCCGACAAATATTTCTTCATGGTTGGCATCGCAGATTTAACCGTTGGCGAAAACAACATTTCCGGCAGCATTGAACCGCTTTCTGTTGATGATCACTTCGAT
>CAMYJP010000634.1 GCA_947258675.1 uncultured Desulfobulbaceae bacterium
AATATGAGGCCTCGTCTTCGTGGCTGTGACTAATGAATACAGGCATAAACCACTCCTTTCATTTTCATATGGAATCTGGTGCCCAACGACTGGCATCACCTGGACCAACAACCGCCAGGTTTTTGGGATCAGGTGTATGCCTTTGTTAACGAAAATTTATGCTGGGATTGCTATTGGCTCTATTCCGTCTAAATCAATGGATTTTCTGGCATGCCAAAGGTTATAGTTATCTTGCATTGTCAGCCAGCTTTCCGGCGACCTGCCCAAACCTTTTGAAAGCCGCAAAGCCATTTCAGGAGTGACATTGCTTTGTCCTTTAATCAAGCGTAAGAAAGTTGAAGGAGCCACCTTTAATTTAAGAGCAACACTGCGGTAACTCAAATTGAAAGGCTCTAAATAAACTTCCCGAATAAATTCTCCTGGGTGTGGTGGATTGTGCATACTCATTACTGATAGTCCTCGTAGTTGACAACATATGCGTTGCCGTCTTGGAATTTGAAAACAATTCGCCAATTCTTACTCACATCGATAGCCCATAATCCCTTTTTACCCCCTTTTAATTGGTGAAGGCGGAAATCTGGCAAATCCATATCCTCTATAATTGCTGCAGTGTCGAGCGCTGTTAGGCGAATTCGTAATTTTTGTTTGTGACCGGGTTGAATGCCTTTTAGGCTTCCTTTCTTAAAAAACAGTTCCAGTCCTTTATGCTTAAATGATTTAATCATCTGGATATTATATACCACGTTGCGCAACACGCAACAATTATTTGTTATCGTTAACGGTAGTTCAGTGGGCGGAAAGGGCACAGGCATAATTTTAAGACGCCAGAAACACCAAGGGCGCAAAACTGAACAGCCCCGCGCCCCTTCCGATCCACTGTAACGTTTTGTTGGCCGATTTTATAATTCATCACCCGGCAAAGGTTTTCGGGCTGGAACATTATCCAGGATCTTTTTGAATTTATTCCTGTCAGCCCTTTTGGCTCTTTGAATCAGATAGTCTTCTGTCATTATTGCTGATATTTTTTCAGATACCGCAGATGAAATGAACTGATTAATTGAAACACCCTCTCGAGCGGCTATTTCTTTGATATGACGATGAATTGAGTTGGGTAATCTTAGGCTTAACGCGCTCATTTTATTACCTCCAAGAATTCCCATGGGGGGATAGCTTTGATTCCAAATTTCCCAATGCCCTTAAAGTCCTTTAAATTGTGAGTGACAATTGTTTGAGTCTTAGATGCTACAGCTAGCTCAAGGACATTGTCATCCTTTGGATCTTTTAGGTATGGCCTCCATAAAAAGTAAATCCCTTGATAATCACTTAAGTCACAAAGGTTGTCTAAAATTATTTCAATTTGTTCGTTTGAGAGTCCTAATTCTGGTTGTTTCCGCTTTAATACGTCTTCATACTCAAATATCAACGTTGTAGATATTATGATTTTAATTTTCTTTTTCTCAATTGCTCTGAGAACTTGGTAAGAAGCCCCAAGTGAGGAATAAAGCCCTGCAAACAAGACATTTGTGTCTAGAATAATTTTAGGTTTCTTCATGTAGGCAATGATACCACATACGGTACCCATTGGTCAATTTTTTTTAGGCCAACGTTTAGTGTTAAGCTGCGCGGGCACGGCAAAAATAAAACCTCAGGCATTGATCGGCAGCTTCAACCGTTGGTTGGACTGCCCGACCCCCGAGGGTGCACCTGCCCGCTATGGATTTTAAATTCAAATAGTTATAATGTATCCCCCGGCTTTGCCGGGTCAGTTCAACCATTTATTAGGAGGAAAATTTTCCTGAATATCCAATATAAGCCTGATATGCAGGAAAATTTTCCTGCTTTTCCATTTCCTGTATATCCAATATGGCTGGATATACAGGATTTTTATATTTACATTTTTGCATAATATAGATAAATGTAAATATAAAAATTTGTATTTATCCAGAATACTCGGCAGATACCGTGCAGGTTAATGACTATTTTAACTAGTCGTTAATATTGTCTTTATC
>CAMYJP010000635.1 GCA_947258675.1 uncultured Desulfobulbaceae bacterium
TAAAAAGCTCCGATGCCGCAAGAAGCCCAGCTCTTATAATTAGTTCTACCGGTATCGTTTCAAATGTGTTTTTGCTGATCAATATAGTTCTGCATTCGTTATCTCCACAAACATCGCAACACTGACTCTCACCGACAATCCCTCCAATCCATTCTTCCAATGGCTTACCGCCAATCCAGATCTGATTTGATTGAAGAGGATCATTTATGAATGTTGAATAATCAATTGTCTTTGTTTCTAATTTTACTTCTATGCCAAGTTCTAATAATGCTTTTTGAAGTTTTGTATATGCAGTTTCAACGGCATCGCCCGTATTTTCACACCGATCACATGTTTGGCCTGATTCATTTATAAGTCTTTGCCATTGAATTGTTAATGTTTTCACTTTATCTCTCATCTAACGATAAATTAACCGATGCAAACCCTGAAGAATAATAACATGCAATAAATTGATAAACAACAAAAAAATACCCACAGTTCAATAGTCACCGCGGGTTTGCATTCGGTTGAATGACTGGTTATACAATCTTTTCTTAGTTTTTCCTTTTTCTAAACCGTCTGAATCCTAATGTTGCTGCACCAATTATAAAAAGGGTTGAGCTAACTGGCTCTGGAACAACAGTTAAGGAAGCAAGGTCACCACGTCCAGCATTGAAGCTAGGGATGATATTAGTGTGAAGGGTTGTACGAGTAAAGCCCGAATCCGCATTATAACGGAAGATATCGTCAAAGTCATTAACCTCATAAACAAAGAGGGCTTCTTGCGGTGCGTTATTTGAAAAGGCAGCTCCTGATAACCCCTGACCAGCATCCGTATTCAGCAAAGTCAAAGCACCACTCTGAATGTCCATGGTAAAAAAGTCACTTTGATCGGTTAAATAGAAATTTCCGTTCCGTCTCACGGCAATATCAGAGACATTTGAAAGATCATATGGGTTTCCGCCCAAAGTCAATCCGAATGGTGTTCCAACAACTGCCCCCGTTGTTGAATTAATTTCTAGAATTTCATCGTTGGCTGCATCTATGGCCCATAAAGTGTCGGAATGATCGAAGACGGCTCCCCTGATATCACGACCATTTAACGTCGAGCCTATGGATGATGCCATGGCAGTATCAGAGTTAATGGATATGAGAGTGGATCCAATAGTTGTGGATCCGGATTTTTGAAGTTCAAAAGCCAGTAGTCCGTATGTTGCGGAAAGAGCTAGCGCATCAGCATCGATTCCACTTCCCCCAAGTGTAACAGCACCAATATCTAAGAAGTTTGAACCATCTTCCTGAAAGGAGAAAAGATTCGTGGGAGGCAAAGACCCGTCAATAATTCCACTACCACAAAAACCAGGAGAGTTGCTTCCGCATGACTTCAAACCAAAGATGCTCGCCTGTGCGCTAGGGCTTGATGCGAGACCAGTCACCAGCACAGTGATTAGAAAGCTGATAACTGTTAGAGTGATATTTAAATTCAATTTTACCTTCATATTCTCCTCCCACCTCTCTTTTTTTTGTTTAATAAAAATTGAAAACTCTTTGGATAAAACATTAATATTTACGGATAATTAGTAAAGTACTGCAATATTGTTACCAGAGTGAGGGGGGATGAGGGGATACTAATTAATTTATATTATTTAAGTACTTATAGAAAATGTCAGGTTATTAGGAAAATAATAAATGTGCCAATGCAGAGTAAGCTGTGTCTAATATCCGTGCAATGTCACAACTTCACATTTTTTGTATAACGTGAAATTGTCCGATGCAAGCCCTTGAGAATGATAACATGCGATAAGACGATTTGAACATGAAAAAATATTGTTCTCAAATTCGTCACCGCTGGATTGCATTCGAGACCAATGTTTTGTTATCTATTCATTTTTTCTTTCTTTTTAAATACTAAGGCAATCTAATTACCTCATCCTTATTCTGACTCCACCAGCATTTATATTTCATTAGGTTGCGTTTCATCGAAGATTCGTCTTTTGCTTGCTTATGGTCATAAATTGCTTTTTTCTCA
>CAMYJP010000636.1 GCA_947258675.1 uncultured Desulfobulbaceae bacterium
AACGAGAACGTCCTGGCCGGAATTGCGCTAAATTAGTATACCAGCAAATTCACGCCGGACAATTCCACAGCGGATAAAACAACGCGCAATACGCAATTTAACACGAATCAGGGATTACATGATGGAACGACCATCTCAGCCCAGCCCCGCGTGGTTTTGGGCCGAATCAATACTGACCGGTTTTATGTTAAAGGCACCACACTTGAGCTTCAGGCAGAAATTGCAGGCAATGCCCTTGGTTCAGATTTCAGTTTTGTAAAAGGGCTCATACAATTGACGTCGGCATTCCGTCCACGTGAAAAAATAAACATTGCAACCCAGTTCAAGCTTGGTTCCAAAACAGGTGAAGAATTCCAGCATAAATTCTATCTCGGCGGCCTGGACAGTTTGCGCGGTTTTTTCGATGGTCAATTCAGGGGGGAACATATGTGGGTAGCCAACATCGAATTGCGTTCTACTCTGGTGGAAAAAACAAAGTGGGTCATCCAGCACAATTTATTTGCCGATCTGGGAAAGACCTGGGATGATGACAGCTTTGGCCTGGATGGGTTTAGATCCCCGTTTGTCAGCTTTGGGATGGGCTTTCGAATTATTCTTCCGAGAATCTATCGTGCAGTACTGCGCATCGACGGGGCTAGAACACAGGAACCGTCTGAGGGCTTTGGATTTAATTTTGGGTTACAGCAATTCTTTTAAAAAACCCCTTGAAACAATTCCATCTGTGGGGTCTATAATAGAAAATCAAAGTAAAAAAGGATAGAAGAACAAGCGGCCTTCTTTATGGAATAAGATAAATAAATGGCAATGGGAGCATCTGTGGCTGGTGGGGTCCGTCTAACGATAGTGACTCGACACGAACTGCCGGATGCTCCCAGCTAATACCCTGTCTAATGGGAAGTTGCCTATCAGTGGCTATTATAGACGGGATGAACGGTATTGGCAGAGCCATAGCATCTCAAACATAAAGGAGGATAAAAAGTGAAGAGATTATCCGGAGGGATTGACGTAGGCAGTGAGAGGCATCATGTAATAATCATGGATGATAAAGAGAAGATATTGTATGACCGGGAGGTGGCACACAAATTCAGTGACTTTCATGAGGCGATAGAAAAATTCAGGGAAATAGAAGCAAGTGAAAGAGTGACTATAGAATTTGCAATGGAAGGGAAGAACGGATATGGTTCACCATTTGACCGACTGTTGATAGAGAATAGATTTAGATTATACAATGTGGACAATCTCAAGTTGAGAAGGTTCAAAGATGTATTCGGGGCAGAATGGAGGAATGACCGAAGAGACGCAAAAATGATAGCCAAGATGTTGAAATTAAGGGAGCACGTTGATAAAGGAAAAGAAAAGGCATTTATCGAAGTAACAAAAATGCCACGCGTCAATGAAAAGCTGAAGATATTATCAAGGCATCAGCAAAGTCTGATAAATGAGAAGATCCGGATACAGAATAGGCTCAGAAAGCGGGTTCAGGAGGTATGTCCTGATGTCCTGGAGTTTGGAAGTACAGACAGCAAGAAGCTGTTGAGGCTACTGATAAAGTATCCTGATTTTAGCAAATATAAGAAGCTAACAATGGAAACATTATTGAAAATAAAAAGGATTGGAAAGAAACAGGCTTCATTAATGATTGATGGACTACGGGATATACAATGCTATGAAGAAATGGCAGAAACATATAAAACGATAATATCATCCGGTGCCAGACACGTATTAGAGCTCAAAGAAGAAATTGAGATATTAGACGGGAAGCTGGAAGATCTGGGTGAGCAGAGTCCTGAGGTTAAGCGATTAATAAGTATGTCAGGTGTAGGCACAAAACTATCCAGCCGATTAGTTGGAGAAATAGGCGACATCCATAGATTTGAAAGAGAAGATCAGCTGGCGGTTTATTGTGGAGTGGCCTGTATAGATGACGATTCAGGGAAAAGCAAGAAGACAAGAGTTGTATATAAGGCAAATAGAATATGTAAGGCAACAATGATAAAAATT
>CAMYJP010000637.1 GCA_947258675.1 uncultured Desulfobulbaceae bacterium
GGGATCAGTTGTTTGCGGATACTTTTAGGAAGCCCCTTTAAAAGAAAAGTGATTTTTTCCAATAGTAATCCTGGTACCAACCAATCAAAGATAGTTGATGGAATGGTGGCCAGTAGTCCTGCGGCAATTGTTACTGTAATGCCATCATCAGCAGAACCCGGGTTAAATTTATAGGAAAGAGGAAAGGACAAGTTATTTACAGAAAGGGTTTTGGGAAAGTTCTCGTGCAACCTGATTTTTGGTAGTTCGATTAGAATGTCATTTTCCTGCATCCATAAAAATTTATCTGTTTTTTTTCTTTTAAGGTGGTTTCTAAGGCTTTTTTGGTCAAAGACATTATCCGGAAGCCTACGAGAATAGAATTTGTAAAGTGTATAATCATCTGCCAACACACCTCGTTGCCTGACCCTATCCTCCATACCTTCAATCCGGGCAATCAGTTTGAGATTATGGTTCAGAAAATGATAGCGTCCTCCCAGTTCGCCACTAACCAATGCTGAGTTGATAAATATTTCACGGGCTTCTTTTCTGGCTTGGGTGTTCAAATTGCCGTAGTTCACTTTGCGTCCCGCAACTATTACTAAACCAAACAGGGTTATCTTCTCCAGGGCAACAACCTGCCCGCGTTTTTTTTCCCAATGCGTTTCGGAATAGGTATATCGGCAGAGAGAACCACCAATTTTTTCAAGCCATTTAACTTTGATGTCAGCAACTATTCTTGCAAAAAGCTTTGAAGTTTCTATAAAATCTGCTGCTACTATCCATTGTCCAGCTTTGTTGTATTGGCTGGAGCCTGGAAAGATCACTACTTCTTTATTGTTGGCTCCAAGGTAAGTATTCTTTTCTTTTTTCACGGCAATATTACGCAGGAATCCACTGATAATTGCCTGATGAATGTCATCGTATGTTGCAGGCTGAGTATTCAATGTAAAACTCTTAAATTCTTTGAGGATGTGAGGATGCCAGCTATTTGATCATGAATATCGCGCCATTCTCGCATTCTTTGATATGACAAAAAGTGATACAAACAGAATTTTTTAATTTTTGATCGGCTTTTAACCTGAGTCGAAGTGTTTTGATATACATTCCAGATATTCAGATACGCAAGAAAATCGGAAGACTTTGTTGCGAATTTGGAGTGTGCAGTATCTGCCTGTGCTTTTTGTTCAGCAGGTCGTTTTCTTGGGTCAGGGATGGATAATGCTGCGGCAACAATTATTATTTCACGCAGGGCATTATGATCACGGGCCTCAATTATAATTCTTGCAATTCTAGGATCAAGAGGCATTTTTGCCATGATCCTGCCTTTGGCAGTCAGTCGCCATTCTTGATTTTCAAAGCGAACAGCGCCAAGCTCTGACAGGAGGCCATAGCCGTCTTTAATGGCTCTGGGGTTTGGCGGGTCAACAAAAGGAAAAACCGCAGGGTCTCCCAATTTAAAGGCGATCATTTGTAAAATTACTTCAGCAAGGTTTGATCGCTTGATTTCCGGTAGAGTATATGCAGGTCTTTGTGAGTAATCTTCCTCTGAATATAGTCTTATGCAGACACCAGGAGCCACTCTTCCACAGCGACCTTTTCGTTGATCGCAGCTTGCTTTGGAAATCCGTCTGATTGGAAGGCTGGTGGTTTTGGCTTTGACATTATACGATGAAATTCGTGCCAGACCGGTATCAATAACAAATTTTATCCCTGGGACAGTTATGGATGTTTCCGCAATGTTGGTAGCAATGACGATTTTAGGTCGGCGACTAGGTTTGAAAATTCTGTTTTGATCTGCCGCCCGTAGACGGGCAAACAAAGGCAATATCAACGGCTTGATTATATTTTTATTTTTTGATTTTGTGCCGCCAACAGGGATTTGGACTTTAGAGAGATTTTCCGCGGTTTCCAGAATATCTCGTTCGGTTGGCATGAATACAAGAATGTCCCCGATTTTTTCTTGGGAAAGCAAATTCTGAACAGCATCTGCAGCCTGGTCTACATAAGAGTTTTCAACATCATCCGATTCTGAACCTGCTGCAAGCGGTTGGTATCGAACCTCTACGGGATACGTTTTCCCAGATACTTCTAAGACGGGAGCATTATTGAAATGTTCAGCAAATTTTTTTGTATCAATTGTTGCGGAGGTTATTATTAGTTTGAGACCCTTTCGCTTTTTCAGTAAATTTTTCAGATACCCTAGTAAGAAATCTATATTGAGACTTCGTTCATGGGCCTCATCAATAATTATTGTGTCATAGGCAGAAAGTTTCTTATCGCGTTGGGTTTCAGCAAGGAGAATACCATCGGTCATGAACTTGATACGGGTATGATGATCTGTTCTATCTTGGAAACGAATGGCAAATCCCACAAGATTGTTTTTATCTGGCTCGAGTTCTTGTGAGACCCGGGAAGCGAGAGAAGTGGCGGCAATCCTTCTTGGCTGGGAACAACCAATAATTTTATCTTTACCGCGTCCAGCTTCCAGACACATTTTTGGAAGCTGAGTACTTTTTCCAGAACCTGTTTCACCGGAAATTACTACAACCTGGTTTTTTTTGATCAAATCGATGATACAATCTTTTTGATCTATAATAGGCAGGTCTGAGGGGTAAAGGATTGGGTTGATCATAGTATTTATACACAAGTGGAACTTTAACCTATTTCAAAATTTCAATTACAGTGAAGCCATAGATCTTACTTAGACTAATATTACTGACTTACATTCAAGATGATTGCTTACTGCTTTTAAAGAAGATTCAATTCTATTAAGTTTTCATCCGTAAACGTCCTTTTAAACAATCTCTACATCGATCTTCAGAATTGCTGCTTGTGCGTCGTATTTATATCTGACTCCGCGTGACCAACGGAAATCCTTTAGGGTA
>CAMYJP010000638.1:0-981 GCA_947258675.1 uncultured Desulfobulbaceae bacterium
ACTCGATGGGGCGGATAAAGACAAATGGAATTCTGTTGGTTGTGATTGTTCACGCTCTGCTATCATTGCTAGCTTTTCTTCACTATCAAAGATAGAGTCACCTTGCGAATAATGCTTGCCATTGTTATCCGGGATTTCAATATCCTGTTTATCCCCTACTTGCATCTTATCCGTTCCTGGATCAGTACCAAACTCCTTTGCTGTGAGTGCTATGTTGTTACGCAATTGCACTGAAATATTGTCCTCAGCGGCGGTACTAACCAGCGCAGAGTTCTCGTCAAATGACGGTGGAGACAATTTCGAATCCAGGAAATATAGGCCTGCAGAAACAACAATGACAAAGGTAAGACTGACCAAGGCGAAATTATTTGAAATATATTTTTTCATATATTTCTCCTCTGAATAGAATGGATTAGCACTTAAACGCCCACCCAAAGCAGGCGTTTAAGTGCTCTAATAACGGTTAGTCAATAATAGTCATTTTGCAGGTCGCATTGTATTGGTTCCAAGACAATAGACCAAAATCCAAATCGAAGTCCCCACGGTTATACCAGCTGATATATTCTCCATCAGTAAAGTAACAAGCCCAGGCCTGCATGACGTGTTCGGTTACATTGTTATCATTCGTGCCTGCCCTGTCCTCCCTTGAAGCACGCCAGGTTTTCCAGGTTCTATTATAGTAAAACAGTGATTCGCGAGAGGCTGTTCTGCGGGAACCATCCCAGTTGTACATCCCCATCCTTAAAGTGCAGCCATCCCAATCACCGCAAAGATCATAAACAGTCTTCTCCGGAATGGTGGTGGTGGTCCCCCTTTGAGAAGAATAGGCAGTATAAGTTTGACGTTCATCCGCAATTTCGTAAGCGGAAGAATATTCAGTAAAACCAAGCATCAATCCCAGTAACGCTATAATTGTAAATATGTTCTTTCCTTTCATAAGAGTATCCTCATGTTAAATTTTGCATTTTGTTTTAGTTCATT
>CAMYJP010000638.1:1037-3017 GCA_947258675.1 uncultured Desulfobulbaceae bacterium
ATTTTTGCATTTTTTAGTTCATCTGAACCGGCATGAAATTTTATATATATTTCGTGTTTTACTAAGATTCGCTGGTGGAATTCATTGTGGGTAAAGCAATTCCATATACATCACCTCCATTCATTTTTGTTGTTCACAGTTTATAGGAACACAGAAACTCCCCCTGTTTTATCCAGAATAACTTTAAAGTTGACCGGTATATGATGATTAGAGGGAGCAGGAATGGAATTCTCGCAAAAAAAATATGGCTGAGGGTGAATTTATTTACAAGTGCAGACGTGTGGACGTTATTGTATGCGATGTATTATTATGCTGCGTGAGGGGCATAATCAAATGATGGAGCAAGTTATGCCGGGCCAAGAGAGTCAGGTGTTTACATTTCAGCAAAGTGATACATATCTCTCCTTCCTGTCAGGCCGGGTCTGGACTTTGTCTTGGCCATGTGTCATTATTCGAGGTATCAACACATAGCCGCCGGGCTGTGCCTGGCATACAACAACAGAATCATCATTGACAACAAGAAACGCGGCCTAATTTTGTGACGGTTCCATTGTATTATTCTCTTCCTTATCATGATTCTCGGTGGAACGTTTCTGCAGCAAGTTATGCCCGCGCTGAACCGGAAAGAGAGAAGAATCATATATGAAAAAAGTGTGCGCGTGGTGCAGGAAAGAGCTGGGAGCGGTACCTCCTCATTCAGACAACCATTCAGAAACCATCATTACGCATGGTATCTGTTATACATGTGCAAACACTATTTTTCTTGAATTGGGAGTGGAGTTGAAAGCCTTTCTTGACAGCCTTGCTGCACCGGTAGTCGTTGTTGGAAAAACGGGAAATATCAAATCCGCCAATAAACAAGCACAAGCACTTCTTCAAAAAGTTTTGGCAGATATTGAGGGATACAAAGGTGGTAACGTTTTCGAGTGTGCCTATACGACTCCCGGAGGGTTGCGGCAATACCATTCACTGTAGCGGGTGCACAATAAGAAGAGCTGTAATGGATACATTTCAGACAGGTAAGAGCCACCTCAACACCCCGGCATGTTTGAATCGTGGTGATCCTGATGATTGCCGGAAAATCGACATGCTGATCTCCACGGAAAAGGTTATGGATGTCGTTCTTTTAAGAATTGACGAATTCGGAGGCAGAACAGAGACCCAGCCGGCGGGATAGAAAGGAAATAAGCTGATAAGATTGGGAAGCAGCACAGATATATGTTTTTATGTTTTCGGTTGTGTATCACGCACCATACGACTACCACTTGTTATTATCTGCCAGTCAGATATGACTATAGAATGTGATGAACCGAGGGAACCGTCAATACAGGACTGGCAACTGTTGCAGATATTTGTGATTCTGATCTGAATAATACCTATACAGACACAATTACTCCGGGCGCCTGCCCTGAAGAAGAAACGATTACGCGAACCTGAACTACCACTGACGACAGTGGGAATTCGAGCAGCTGTGTACAAACAATCGAGATAGTGGATACCACGCCGCCATTGATCTCATGCAATGCGCCAACCACTATTACACCGCCGGATGCGCCAATTTCTTTTACAGTGACAGCAGCCGATAACTGTACAAGTGAGCCAACCGTTGAAATTACTGATTATGACTGCTTTTAATTTACCGAGAAAGGGAAGAGAATTGACAAGACAAGGTCCTGTATTGTTGAAGTGAGTGGAGCCGATATTACCATTGTGGATTCAGGCGGAGTGGATGATACTATTACATGGACTGTCCGTACAAACGATAATTGCGGGAATGTGGCGGAGTCTACATGTTCAGTCCTGGTAGTGAATCCAGGAAAATTATAGAACAACCAATGGCGATTTTTTTATGCAAAAGAGGGGTTTGTTTACTCCAAGTTCCTCTTTTTTGCCATTGTTATCACTCAGCTGGTCTGGTCAAGAAAAATACCGTGCAGGATAATGAGCATACAGTCCTCGGTTAGCAAAGGCAGGATTTAA
>CAMYJP010000639.1 GCA_947258675.1 uncultured Desulfobulbaceae bacterium
TTTTTTTTAGTTTAAACCTCCCGGCGCCGTTCAGAAAGGGCCTTCCCGAGTTTAGACTGCCGGAACTTTGAGTAGGTTTCCCGAGAGAAGGGCTTTCAGCGTCCTGAAAGTTACCACGGCGACAATTAGGGTGGTCAAAGCCAGGGTAATGACGGCCACTGCCAGAGGCACGGCCCCGGGTGCGGCTTCGAAATAGGCCAGGGCGGCGGACGACATGGAAACGAAGGGAAAGGTGAAGGCCCACCAGGCCACCGTGAACGGCCACTTCAAGACATCCCGAGAGGAAAAACACAGCACCAGGGTCAGAAACATGGTGAAATAGAACATGGTTAGAGCAAATGGGGTCAGTAAGAAAATAAAAAAACCGACTCCTGCAGCCTGAGTCATAATGGAGAAATTAAAAGGTATTGAGGCAACAACCTGTATTCCAGTCAGAAGGATGAACATCGAATGGATTGCCCCAATTAGAGCTAGATCAATTGAGACAGCTATCAATCTGACGGCAAAGGTAGCTTTTTCAGAAGGAATCGAACCGGAGAGGGATATCTCCGATTCATCAGATACACTGCTATTTCTCATTTTTGTCCAGATCCAAGGCCTCCTCATCGCCATCTTCGGCTTTAGGCTGGTCCCCTTCCGGCTCTGCATCTCCATCTGTCATATCCAGGTCAATATCAATTTCCGCCCCAGAATCTTCTTCTCCCTGATCAGATGACCCAAGATTTTCAAAAATTTCCAAATCGCCATTAGAAGCGCCTTCTTCATTAGCACCGTCATTTATTGACCATAAATCAACAGGTTCTTCATCCTCAGCAGATTCATATTCCTGGTTTCCTGAATCACTTTCCGGCGTCAGGTCAGAAAGGTCAAGTCCTTCAAACTTCAGGGTTACCGGATCATCAGGAGTTTGTGGAAACATGGTCGGCTCCCCTTCACTATCTTCTACTTCAGATAATTCCGGAGGCTCAACGCTTTCAGTTTCTTCCTCAGCTTCGGCAGTTGTTTCCCCATTTGTTTCTTCGCTTACTTCACTACTTGCATCTTCCAAATCTTCTTCGAAGTCAAACTCATCTTCATCATAAAGGGCGGTTTCCTCTTCTTCCTCTAATTCCTCCTCTTCCTCTAATTCCTCCTCAACAGGATTTTCCTTGGCTAAATCCAGTGATATTCCCTCCTCCTCTGCTTCAACAGAAGTTGGGAGAACAATTTCTTCACTGGTGGGATCTCTGACAGATCCTTATGGCATTTGGGACAGGAAGAAAAATGATCAAAGGAGATATAGCTGCATTTTGTACAACGCATTAGTAATACCTCGGTAAATGTTTACAGAAAATCGATTTTTCGACGTCTGAGCTGATAAAGTAAGGTTAATATTATTTTATGAGTTTATTAAAATCAATATATGAGATGGCTAAACAAAAATCGTCAGATACAAGGCACGCAAATTTCGAGGAATGAGGCGTACTTAGGTACGCTGCAGTGACAAGATAATTTAGCGTAACACAGTAGCTGGCGACTTTTTGCGACGCCATCATTAAATGGTTTTCGACGAATTGTAAGATAAACTTTAGAAAAAACAAAGGACTACAACTATTGTGACATACTTGGAGTCAAATTAATGAGAATACATATGATAAATCTTCATTAATCGGTTACCTTCTAACGATTAAATGTCGCTCAACTAAGCACCTTTTGAAGAACTTTTTTTCTTTTTCGCCTCCGCAGCCCGGCTTCGCAAAAGAGAGTGATAATGCAGTTTAGCCTGGGAATAATCACCTAGAAGTTTGCCGTTTTTCTTTCGTTCCTGGAGAATATAAGCCTGCAGCTGTTGCATTGTTTCTTCTCTGAAATTTTCCATACGCTGCTCCATATCATCAACATGGGCTTCAATCTTCCTCTCCAGTTTCTGCATTTTTCCAACTAAAACCTTCAGCCCGGCAGGAATTTTCCCTTCGCCATCTTTTTCTCCCGCTGTCTTTGCCACTTGAGCAAGGAAACCATTATCTGAATCAAGCTCCTGTCCCAGCCCACCCCTATCTTTGATAACCTGTTTAATAACAGGAGCATCTATTGAGGCCATCTCATCAGCAAAACCATACACTAAAGCAGTATCACAGAAAATATTTATTGATCGCGGAATTCCGGCAGAAGCCTTGAAAATGAGGTCCATTGCTTCCGGGGTAAAGATATTAGGTTTACCACCGGCCTTTTCCAAACGATATTTTATATATTGGACTGTTTCCTTTTGGCTGAGTCCCAAAAGATGGTAATTTACAACAATACGCTGGGCAAGCTGGGCAAGATGAGGCATTCTGATTCTGGCATTGAGTTCAGGCTGACCAACAAGCATAACCTGCAGGAGCATTTGATCATCACTGTGAAGGTTGGAAAGCATCCTGACTTCCTCCAAAACCTCATCGGAGAGATTCTGCGCCTCATCAATTATGAGCAGGACTTTACTGTCGTTACTGTACTTATCAATGAGAAACTTATAGAGCAGATCTAAATTTTTAGCCTTATCACCCTTCGTCGGGGTTAATTCAAATTCCTGCAAAATGAGACACAAAAGCTCTTCTGCTGAAACATTTGTATTAAATATAACAGCCGCATTCATTGAAGAGTCTATCTGATTCAGCATGTGCCTGATCAAGGTAGTCTTCCCTGTGCCGACCTCACCGGTAAGCAAAATAAATCCCACGCTCTCATTGAGACCATACTCCAGATAGGTCAGAGCATTTTCGTGTTTGCTGGTTAAAAACAGAAAGTCAGGATTGGGAACAATGTGAAAAGGTTTTTTGCTCAGGCCGTAAAATTTTTCATACATGGCAACTATTCCTTCATTAAAATTTATCCTGGCCTATATTTCTAGATTTAGGGAAGGGGGGAAACAAATGGAGTATTCTAAAAACTATTCA
>CAMYJP010000640.1 GCA_947258675.1 uncultured Desulfobulbaceae bacterium
TATAGGATATTTCCTTTGATTTCCGGCTTTGCCCTGAATCATCCTCCACTGTGACGACAAAATAATAGGTGGTGCCAGGCTCCATGTCAGTGATAGTAATGGGATTCGTCGCATTGGAAATTTTATAACTGTTGAGAACGGTGACGCCGGGTGACGTGGAGAGATAAACGTTGTAAGCGGTCGCACCGGGAACGTCCTCCCACGTCAGCGTTACCTCGCCGCTGGTGAGGATGCTGGCCGGGGAGATGTTTTCACTCCCACCGCATCCGGCTAAAAACATTATCGTCCAGACCGACAATTGAAGAAATAGAAAGAAAAATAATGTCTGTTTGAATTTTCGCGGATCGTTAAACATAATTTCTCAACCGTAGGGTTCACGAATAAATAAGTTCACAATTTTAGGTGTTGAGGCGCCCGTCTGGCTAGGCGCGAAAACGCAGGAATATCTGGATATTCCGAGCTTTCGCAACGCCGCCAGGCGGGATGCATCGGCGTATAAAATGTGAAGTTATTTTTGAGTGAGAGGCGGGATGCATCGGCGTATAAAATGTGAAGTTATTTTTGAGTGAGCCCTTAATACTCCCTATCATTCGCCTTATTATTATCGAGCTGGTGATTTATTGATCTGAACCTCGGTAAAATTTATGATATGTTTCAAATTCTACCCTAATTTGTCTGACTCCCGATGTTTGATTGCCACTACCTGCAATCAGCTCAATTTGCAGGTTTCATCAGGATATCCAAAATAAAAATCCCATTTCCAATACCGGAAACAGGGTTTTTATGGTCCATCCATACGCTCTCCCTTTTGAGTAATGGTTGTTTCTCCAGGGTCAATCGGGAACTAATTTCCCAGACTCAGATTAAATTGTCAAGAAAATTGAACAGGTAAACTGCTTATTTTCTTGACAAATACTAATTTTGATAGTTAAATTAATTAGTTAGGAGCCATACAGATAAGGTTATTCGGTAATATGCTGTTATCAAAAGAAATTTTAATATTAAAAATGGAGGAGGAGAACAAAATGACAATAACCAAGGATCTTCAGGCGATCAGCAAAGAGCTGACGAAACTGGCAAAACAAACTGAAAAATTGGCAGCTGCACTCGGGATAGCGGAAAAGCCAAAAGCAAAATCTGTCAAGACAACGACTAAAGCAAAGGCTGTTACCAAAAAGGCGCCGGCTAAAGGTGCCAAGAAAACTGATACCGACAAGGTCCTTGCAATAATCAATAGATTCAAGAAAGGTGTTGATACTGCCACGCTGATGAAGAGGACCGGATTTGACCAGAAAAAAGTCCGCAACATTCTTCACCGGACATACAAACAGGGGAAAATCGCAAGAGCGGAAAAAGGGATTTATGTTGGTGTTAAATAAATCTTGTTCACGGCATTAATGATCTAAGCGATTCAAAAAACAGGAGCATTATCTATGACCCTCACCAAAGCCAATATCGTTGAAGCGGTTGCAGAACAAATCGGCTATACAAAAAATCAATCTGTTAACACTATCGAAACCTTTTTGGAGCTTATCAAAAGATCCTTGGAATCCGGTGAGGATGTCCTGGTTAGTGGCTTTGGGAAGTTCTGTGTAAAAGAAAAGCGGGAACGGCGAGGAAGGAATCCTGCAACTGGTGAAGATATGATGCTTGAACCGAGGAGAGTTGTGACCTTTAATTGCTCCCGCAAGTTGAGGGATAAGATTAACGGAAAACAGCATTAACCAAACAGTTCAATTTACCCAGCACCCCTTAGCCCTTCACAGAATAAGCCGGGGTGCATCAACACAGGATAAAATAAGGATGCATCAAATCTGTAAAGAAAAATTGTCTGAGAGCCATGAATATTTAACGTGCCCATTCTACTTGAACCATTGTATTCATGCGGAGCCTGGTAAAACCCAATGCCCAGTATGCAATGCCACCTTTGAGATTGACGACAGGGTTGAATGTGTGTTTGCGGATACTGATAATATAAGGTTGCCAGTTAATGATGGCATTGTCTGCGGTTCTTGTGGCCTTGTCCAAGGTGCTAACAGAAAAAGTTGTCTGTACTGTGGAATCGGGATCAACACGGCAGTGCATTGAAAGTTCAAAATGTCAAAAAATAGTATAATCAGATTCGGCTTGTTGACCCGATTATTTCAAGACCTCAGACTGCTGATACCTCTAATTAAGGACTACTGGAAAGGCACCTACAGGGATGTATCCATTAAATCAATTGTCATCTTCGTAGTCGCATTGGCTTACATAATCAGCCCCATTGACCTGATACCCGATTACATCATTGGACTGGGTCAGATAGATGATGCAGTAATCCTGGGCTTATCTCTGTATTTCTTGGAGAAAGATCTCCGGAAATACAAAGAGTGGAAGGACCGGAATGGATAGCGGTAAAATTGTTGGTGGACCAAATATGCTTGAAGGCGTGATCTTCCTGTATTATCTCATTTAATTCAAGGTTCCCTGATATTTGGTGATCTGTCAAGGTGAACAGAACCTCAAATGTCGCCATAAATTTCATTATATCATCTCTTTGGAAATCAAATAAAAAGCAGGGAAGAATCGCCCTGCTTTTTTTCATAATCTAATTTATAATTTAAGTCAGATGGGTCAACTGCAAATTCCCTTACCGGCTTCAATAGAGTCTCCGCCGTTTAATTCAAATACCTCTCCCTCTGGCATGTCAATATCCTCAACAAATTCATCGCAATCTATTGTGTCATCCTGATTTAAATCAATCTCAACTGTGTATGATTGATTGGGGACCAACCAGAATATGCTAAATTCGGTTGGGTCTTCTGTATAGGATTTCGAAACTTCAACTATGGTAAATACCTCTTGGTTGCTTTCTGCGATTACAGTTATAGTTGCTTTCTCAGATGCACCAAAAGATGAATTGACAATGCTTCCCTCTATGGTTGCAGCCTCTGACGGGTCCTCGAAAAGATGCAAAACAGGTTTGAGCTTATATGAAGGGTTTGGTGCAGGTCCGGTTACGACAAGAGATTTGCTAAGATCAAAATGGACAACGATATCAACCGCAGAAGGCTCTGTTACATCAAAAATAAAATTCTTATCGGTCTTTAAATTTCCCGAAGGAACATCTACTGGTTCATCTCGTGTAGAACTTCCATCATCAAATCTAATCGTTGCGCCGCTTATAACAATTCGTACCTGAGTATATTTACCTGCAGCAAGCTTAGTGGGTGGAACAAGTTCAGTAGTATTACCATCATGGAATTGGAGCAAATCAATTGTGTAAGGTGTTTGAACCAATGGCAATGAAAACCAACTTCCACCCGATTTGTGAACAAGGACATCTTCAAATGTTACAAATAAGTTCGTAGCTCCATCTGGCAACATTGGTTTCGCATCAGTTATTGACATCTGTATAGTACCGCTACCAACGCTTGCATCACCGTCGCCGCCACTGCTGCATGCCGATAATATCAATAATGCAAATACCACCATGGACCAAGCTAAACCAGTCGGCTTTTTCATTTGAGTTCCTCCTCCAATCATGGATTTTGTGTTTTATTCAAAGATTTTTAGGTTATTGATGCCACTGATGCATGTTAGTTATATTTAATAAAATCAGTTTATTGTCTCAAAAATGACCATATAGCTGCCAAAAATATTGGCGCAGAATGGATTGGATTTTATCCAATTCAGAATATGATTATAGAACTCCCCTAATTTAATAACGCTTGAAAAGGTTAATTTTATCCTTAGAAAATATAAATATTTTCTTATAGAGCTGGGGATGGCAAAAGGCTTCAAATTAATTAAAGATTCTGTGCAAAGTGCCGACCTAAAATTCATGTATCGAATCATAGCACCTAAAAGGGGAATAATTTTATGAATTACAATTTCATCAACAAATTGGTCATTTGTTTTGCAATCAGCTTTCTCACCGTTTCAATTATTTTTACAGTCGGTTGACGACCTATGGGGTCAGATCTTTGATTTTGACATTTCATTTTTCATTCATATTAATTTGTCAAATAAAAAGATCTGACCCCTCTCCTTATTGGGCTGAATAAATATAGCAGCCAATTTGATTAAAACGATTTTGGCGCCCTGACCCGG
>CAMYJP010000641.1 GCA_947258675.1 uncultured Desulfobulbaceae bacterium
TGGAATCATAATTTGTTGTGTCTGAATAACGCAAACCAAGGATCGTTATATCCCCTTCCTTAATAATATTATTGCCAATTAGTTGGGTGGAATAGAAAAATTCATAATCCGTTTCCGGATTTCCTTCAACCCCGCCTGAGGCAACAGTTCCTGATAACTTGGACGCAGTGACGTCTCCGGTTATCTGTAACATCGTATTGAGTGGATGGGTTACACCAAGCGTTAATGACCGGCTGGTTGCTGTACGGTCCCGTGCCAGATTCTGTAATTCCTCCTCACTGAATGAAGTCTCTAGCTCAGACAGGGTATCCACTCCTTGACCTTGAATAGCATTACTTGTAGTCAAAAGGGGACTTTGACGATAATCGGCGGCAATATTCAGGGTTGTACGATTAGGAAATATATAATTCCCAGTAAATACAAACAAATTTAAAGTATCAAACAGGATATCATAGTCCACCAGTGTAAAAAAGTAGGCATCTGGATCAAAGTAGCGAACCTCTCCTCCTATTGCCCGCCGATCAGTAATACCATCAGCATCCTGATTAATAAAAAATGTATTGAAATCCCAATGGTCATTAAATGTTCCAAGATCAAAGCTCACGCCATAAAACCGTTTGTCTGTGTGTAAACCGTCTCTTGTCGTATTAACAGGATAGCCGAACAGCGCATTGACAGTTATCTCAGGGATAATCTGGTAACTCAGGAGTCCGCCGTCAAAACGTCCAAGCACACCGCTTGTACTGAGAGATTGCCGGCCTATTCGGCCTGAAACTCCTATTTTTTTTAGTATACCATTGAGATACAGTGAACTGACGCGGGTCTCATCATCTGATTCATCTCTGAAATCCTTTTCATACCCTCCGACAAATAATGTACGTATATCGTAGTCATTGCTGCGCACGCGGGTTGAAAAATCCAGATCAGTAAAACTTTCGTCTCGAAAATAAAATTGAGAAAAACTTCCATAGAACTCTTTTTGAACCCCGGTTTCCTGCTTCGCTTTTTTTGCCTCCCGTAATTTTGACTTTGGCTCTGCTCTGGCAGTGAGAATTCCGGCCAAGCGTTGTTTCACCCTTTGTGCTCCTTCTCCTTCCGGATAAAGACGCAGATATTTCTCGTATTCCGCCTTGGCATGGGCAATTTGTTTGTTCCTCTCGCGAGCTAAACCAAGTAATTCCTGGGCTTCCTGCCGGACTTTTTCATCTGAGGCCTGGAGTAATTTGGTATAAATTTGAATTCCCCGTCGATAATCTCCACTGGTCATAACCACCTTTGCTTCTTCCAGCAGGCTTATTTTTCGCTCTTCAGACAACCCGGGCAAATCTTTTATATCTTCGGTGACGGAGACTCCAGGAGGTCGTTTTTGTTTTCTGGTAGACGGCTTGATTGCCTGCTCTGGTTTATAATCTCTTCCTGCGGCATGTTCAATTACCAGGGCTGATTTCCCGTCCACTTTCGTTATCCAGGCAGCGGGGAAAGACTCTTGCAACTGATCAAGAACCTCCCAGGCATCCTGTCTGGTTGGAAAAAATCCGAGACGAAGCCGGTACCAAAGAATGCCATTTTTCTCGATTTCCGTATTATAGAGTAAATATTTTTCAAAAATTTGCAGATCGGGAAGTGTCATTCTGTCGATGGATTTAATTGCTGACTCGAGATTAATTGCATACCAGTCTGCTTGTTCAATAACAGGAGCATGTTCCGTTTCAGCTTTTTTCTTTGCTCTGGACTTTCAATTATTTCAACAATCTCCTTCTCTTCAACTTCTTTCGGTGGTTCGATAGCAACCTTTTCCGCAACTCCCTGCCCATCAATTTTTTCCATGGTTGTTGTTAAATCCGGCTCTGGTCTTCTGTCCATCTGCACTGTAACATCGAGGCCACGAAGATCACCACTACCACGGACCTTAAAAGGAACTTGTTTGGAAAATCGAAGCGTTATAGTCGGGCCTAATGGATCGTCTCCTTCATAGATAATTTCGGTGAGGGGTAGGATTATGTCAGGCTCCCAAATCAGTGATTCCCGAAAATCATATTCCGAGGGATCAGAGCTTAGCGGGCGAAGTCTGATTTCGAGGGTATCGCCGCTCTTCGCAGGGGTATGGGAAACATACTGGAATCGGAGATTAAAGCTGATATGGATAATTGAACTGTCCTGTTTTTGCTCAATTTCAACAAGATCCACAATTCGGCTCAAGGCTTGTGCCTTGGACTGAGTTATTATGGTAAAAGAAATAAAAACAAATAGTACCCAGAACGAACATTGATAAATTTTATTTATCATAATTAAAAATCCTTTGATATTTCTTTTTATCCCCATTTTTAAATCTTTTCATCAAGACTAACAGCCTCAAAATTTCTTTTTATATATAGTCACTTGTAAACAGATTTATCAAAAAGTCTACTGTTCCTGGAAACAAGACAAGGGGTTCTCAGTTTCTAGAGAAACTATTACCGTAAGACTGCGGTAGTCGGAACCCTGTTTCACTTTGAATGCAACCGGTGTTTGAAACATTAAAGCCAGAAACGGACCGCCCTCCATATCTCCTTCGTATATTATATCGGATAGTCCGGCTAAATTATCAACAGGTGGGCGTACTGATTCACGCTTAAACAAGGCTTTCTTGTCGATTGGACTGATTAGGATTGGAAGCAATTGAGTACGAACCTCCCCTCCTGTCTCAAATGGGAAATGTTTTACATACTGAACGGGAAAATTGAAAGCCACCTGGATATCAACACATTCGCCATCATCTGTAATTTCAACGTCACCTAAAATTCTGTCTCTGACTGGCTGTGATTTCAAGCCGGGCGCCAGAAGAGCCACAAACATAGTTATCAATAATAATGCTATTAATGCGTCTTTCGAAATCATTTTATTCAATTTCTCTTATCCATAAATTTTCTAATCATCCCAATCACTTGTGTCATGGCATTGGTTGCATTCCTGGGACGTATTCGGATGACCATTTGGTTTTGAGTGACAGGTGGAGCAAGAGCCAGTTACAGCATTGTGATTCATGTTTACAGATGACCAATTGCTAGTACTCCGGTGGCAGTCATTGCACACATTAGTACTTTGGATATGGTTCCCTGGTTTTCCTGGTGCAGTATTACCGTTATGGCAACTGGAACAGGTACCAGTCACGCTACCGTGATCCATAGAGGCATTCGACCACGTATTAGTTGAATGACAGTCGTCACAGGTATTGTTGCTTGCTATATGATTGCCGGGCTTGCCAGGGGCGGTGCTGCCGTTATGACAGCTCGAACAGCTCCCCGTCACACTATTATGATCGAAATTAACCGATGACCAATTGCTGGTAACGTGACAATTGTCACAAGTGTTACTGCTAGCAATGTGATTGCCGGGCTTACCAGGCGCCGTGCTGCCGTTATGACAACTCGAACACGTACCATTTACAGAGACATGATCAACACTTGCATTGGTCCAGGTATTCGTTGCATGGCAATCGTCGCAGGTATTCGTGCTTGATATATGATTGCCGGGCTTACCAGGCGCCGTGCTGCCGTTATGACAGCTCGAACAGCTTCCCGTTACACCGCTGTGATCCATATTGGCGTTTGCCCACGTATTCGTT
>CAMYJP010000642.1 GCA_947258675.1 uncultured Desulfobulbaceae bacterium
AATATTTTATTAATTTCTTTACTTCTGCATGGATGTTCTTCTATCATGCCCTGTAATCTTCCGGCAAATGGCCAAATAAAGTCATGCAATTATTCGATCAATCGCCTCACCTAAATAGCCAATTTTTTAGGGTATTGCTGCAAAGATTTCATTTACCAGTTGGCTTTCGAGCCCAATTATACCTGGTTATATTCATCTTTATTGTGACCGGCTGTGCAAAACCAACAATTATATCGACCCCGGCAAAAAGACCTGTCGGTGGTGTGTCTAAAAGGGTGCCGCCCTCGGCAGAGATCCCGCCAACCCAGCGTCCTTATAAGATAAACGGCAGGACGTATTACCCGCTGCCCACCTCCCATGGATATGTTGAAAGGGGCATTGCCTCCTGGTATGGCAAAAAGTTTCATGGCCGGAAGACCTCTAATGGTGAAACGTACAATATGTATGCCAAAACCGCGGCCCACAAGACACTGCCCATGGGCACCATGCTGCTTGTGAAGAACATTGCCAACAACAAAGAAATAGTGGTGCGGGTCAATGACCGCGGCCCCTTTGTCAAAGGACGCATTATTGATCTGAGCCTGACCGGAGCACGGGAGATTGATATGGTCACCGAGGGGACCTTTCGAAAAGGGAGAATTCTTTATTCAGATCGGTTCTTTTGGCGACCGAACCAATGCGGTGAGACTGAAAGAAAAGATGTTGGGCATGGGTAAGAAGACGGTGATCCAGCAATACGATCGGGGCGACATCATGTTTTACCGGGTGCAGGTGCGGGCCGGGAATACCCTGAAAGCATCGCAACGAGCGGAGCGTGTTTTGGAAAACTCTGGGTATCCAGGTGCGTTTGTAGTGGCGCGGTAAGCCATATTTCTATAGAAGCCTGTCTTGTTAATGTCATTTATTGTATTGATTTTGTGTTTGGTGAAGATAGTTAGACTGTTAGGAACAATATTTAATCCATTCACAGTTACTTTATTTTTGCGAAATTCAAACTTCGCAATAGCAATAATTATATCATTAGATGGTGGAGCGGTTTCAATTGAGAGCAGAAGCTGAAAGGATCAGATAGACTTTGCGAACTGCCTTGTGCGGACCTGCATGCAGGTTATCGTGGGGCTGGGGGAAAACCCCCGGCTACCCGATTAAATGCTTAAATTGTTAAGTGTCTTTCCAACCAACTTTTTAGCTTTTTTTAAGCGAGAAACTATCTTTATTTTGTCTTTGTTTTCTTCAATTTTCTGATCAATTATATTCAGCATTCGCTTGTTGCTTGAAAGGGAAATAAAATCGTACAAATCCTTTATGTTTGATATTTCAGGCCATGTAAGGATTTCGATAAGCGATTCATAGACTTTTCGCCGTGATGTAATTGAGCAATACTCAATATGACCATTTGTAAATGCAGCTACTAATATTGGAATTTTGATTTTTTCTGATGAGAAATATCTTTGCAAGTCTTGGATAACTTCATCAGATGTTCGAATTGGATTCCACAAGTCATCATTTCGGCTTGCCATTGGAGGGGCACAGTTTGGTGATCCTATATCTACTACCCAAAGACTATAGTCGCTTCCTGAAGCGGCCGAGTAGAAGAAAAGTGTAAGAATAAAAATTACGATTTTACTTAATGACTTCATTATGTTTTTGGCCATATAACGCAAGTTTTAGCGAATACCGGAAGTGCGCCAGCGCTTTAAGCATCCCTTGCAATGCTCTATTAAGTGCCTCCTAATGATTTGAACATGACCTGGTCTTTGTCGTTGAGACCTACTACATAAACAGTGTCTATTTCGCCGTTCCAAAACAGATAGTATTTCGATCCGCTTTTTTCCGCTTTGCTATACTCTTGTTCAAAGTCTTCATGCTGGCCCAGGTGAAATGTTGTGTCTTGGTTATCTGGAGGTCCCAGTGTCCCAAGAACCTCCTCTTTTGATGCACCAATTTGAATTGAAGAGAATTTTTTCTCAAGTTGATAATCAGTGAAAAAAAGCAGATCGACCCCGAGATAGATTATCAGGGCTGAAAGAGCGCCCAAAAAAACGCAAATGAACATTACAAGATTGCGATTCTCTCGTTTCATTTCTTTTAGCACTTAACAAGTTATATTGCAGGCCTTTATTTCAGACATTTTTGACAAATTAATCGGGGGACAAAATAGTGATTTAATGATTTCAACTAATGCCAAAAGTGGCTTACAAAGCAAGCGCCTTTAAAATTAAAGGTTTATTCTGGATATCTTAGATGAGAGGATTTGTCAATTGGTTAGGAG
>CAMYJP010000643.1 GCA_947258675.1 uncultured Desulfobulbaceae bacterium
CATCCTGGCGGCGCTGCAGCCTGAAAACGCCATTATCGTTAACGAATCCATAACCTCCGGGGCTGAGTATTTCCCGCTGGGGCCTGGTCTGCCGCCCCATACGCTACTGATGTTGCCAGGAGGCGCCATTGGCTACGGAATGCCTTGTGCTGTCGGCGCGGCCATCGCCTGCCCTCAGCGACCGGTCATCAATTTTCAGGCTGACGGCAGTGCCATGTATACCTTGCAGGCGCTGTGGATGCAGGCACGGGAATCCTTAAACATTACCACCCTCATCTGTTCCAATCGCAGCTACAATATTTTGAATATCGAGTTTGCCCGGGCCGACATCACAACACCCGGCCCTTATGCGCAATCATTAACGGATCTTAGAAATCCGGCCATCGACTGGGTACAGATCAGCCAGGGGATGGGGGTTCCGGCGATTGCCGCAGATAGTTGTGAAGATCTGGCGAAAGAATTGAAAAAGGCGCTGGACGAACCGGGACCCCATTTGATTGAAATGAGGATTTGAAATCAACACCATTTATATTGTCAATGATTTCGAATTGATATCAACTACAACATTTTCATCAGAAACCAATCTATGTAACTTCTCTGTCACTTTTGACAGAACTTTACCATCATTTTCACTTGGGATGAACTTAGCATATCTTGATAAAGTTACATGAAGATTGGCATGGCCCATCTGTTTAGATAATGATATCCCCCGACCGGATTATTCATTAATATATGCCCCATTATGAATGAATATTAATTGGCTTGTCTTAAAAATTCCTTCCCGCTTTCAGTAAGTAACCTGTACCCATTGTTTTCATCCAGATATCCCTGATCAATAAACATCTGCTTCATCCTTGTAACTGTTGGCTGTGAGATTCCATACCTTTTAGCAATCTGTGTCAATGTTAAATCGACATCTACAAGGTCTTTTAAGACATCCAAGCTATTATCAAGCAATGAACTTGTATAATCCCATACCCATTGCCCTTGAACATTTTGTTTATAACAAAACTGCCTGTTTTTAACCAAGTCTCTGGTGTCAAACTCTACCTTTCCCCTGAATTTATCAAAGCTTAAATCAAACTTACAACCGTAGTTTATAACAAAACTGCCTGTTTTTAACCAAGTCTCTGGTGTCAAACTCTACCTTTCCCCTGAATTTATCAAAGCTTAAATCAAACTTACAACCGTATTGTGCTCCATACCCTTTGGGCTTTTTGATACAAATTATATTGTCTAAACTATCCTTTCTTGAAGAAGTTCCCCTCTGCTCTCCACCCTTGCTCAAATGATCCACTAAAAAGATTGTGACCCCTGCATGTCTTAAAGAAAGCAGCCATTGATCAATCGGATCAAATTCAGCTTTGATGTTTACATTTATCCCCAGTGCATCATTGATCCCCGGTGCTAATGATGCCAAGCTATCAATAACAACAAACTGAATACCTTTATTGATAATTTCAATTGCCATTGCTTCTCTATATTCTTGCTGTGTAAGATTACCCCTACTGAGAGAATCTGGTTCCATGTAGTTGCCACCTACAGAAAACACATGGAAGTTTTCATTTGTATCCATCTGGATCAGTCTTTCCCTGAAATCATAAGGGTGCATTTCACCTTCAAAATAAAGGCATTTAATCGGATTTCCTGATTTATTTTTCCACGGCCCGAAGTTTTTACCTTTTGCCAAGGAATCAGCTATACGCATACAAAACATTGTTTTTCCTGAACCATCTTCACCTGCCACAAGGGTTATGGAAGCTTCAGGTATTATCGGGTACAGAAAAAATCTTCTTTCAGGCAGGTCTCTCTGTTTCCATTCAACACTATCTGTGATCGGCAGTTCAGGATACTTTTCTATAGAATTCTTTAAACTCTCCGCATCTGTATCAAAAAACCTCTGAAGACAACTAATCCGACTGCACCTTTTACAATGATCTTCGTCATTAACAGCTTCAAATGGATTCCGGCACAATTCACATCTCTTGGTATTTGGCATTCGGGAACCCTCTGTTTCCTTTAGGGAGGTCTGTTATACCGCAAGCAAGCCAACCTTGGTGGAACGAATCTACAGGAAGCTAATTTTGAGGAAGCCGATTTATTAGGCGTAAAATATCTTACAATTGAACAACTATCAAAAGTAAAAACTATCTACAAAGCCAAATTAGACCCTGAACTTATGGAACAGGTCAAAAAATGCTGTCCTCACCTTTTGGAAAAGCCGAAAGAGGAAACAGACAAGAAAGATGAGACCGAATAGAGAAGCTGATGTTATTTTAAAATAAATAATTTGCTTTTAAATTTTTCCGAAAAATGAGCTTATGTCAAAATACAATATCATTTCTGATCCATCATCCATTTTGATAACAAACTTGTCATATATTTTTTGATTTTCTTTGATGAGATTTTGCTCTACCGATTTAACATCAGTATCATTACCACTGCAAATTCGGTCAATGTATTGATGTTCCTTAATTACACCAAGGATGCTGTTTGGAGAATTAATGATTATCGCATTTTCGATTGAATCTCCCTTTTTCTCTTTTAAGTCTTTTTGTATGTAACCTTCCGATAAATAGAGTTAGACAATAAATATTTATAAATTAAAAACTAATGCAGGTAAATTGATTTTCTAATTTTTGAGGGGATAATATGACAAAAAGATTTTTTTATAAATTTAGCGGCAATGTCTTTGTAAGAGCAAACAGTCAGGATGAAGCTGAAAAGCTAATAACAGGTATTTCACTTGAAGATTATCTGATTGATGAGGATGTCTATGAAATAGATGAAAGTTACATTGCATTTGATCTGAAAAAACGTGAAGAACGATTTGGAACCTGTCTTCATCCTGTAGATGATTCAGATGAATATCAGGAATTCAAAATGAGGGAATGTCGGTATGGTAATATTTTCAAGCAATTTCTTCATGGCAAGTTTGACAAGAATGAACTAATGAGACGAATGGCAGAAGCGGAAGAAAAAGATTTGGATGATTGTGCCGTTTTTGACGAAATTAGTATGATTGATTTAGAGGGGAAAAAGTTAAAAACTGTAAAACATTGTTTTGTCGATTAAGTAAAAGGGGGGTATATTATTGATTTTAGGAAATATTGATATGCAACGGAAAAGGATAACTTAAAAAATATAAGACGTAATGATATTTGAGCTATAAAATTTAACCTACTGCATCCTCCAACAACTTCTTGTCAACAGATAGATATTCAGCACAATCATCAAGTGAATCTGAAATTTCTATTGAAAACTGGTCATCACTAAGCATGGATTTGTAAAGATGGGGAAATCCCCCAATATAATTTTCCGGTATAAATAATGAAATTTTGACAGGGGTGTCAGGTTTAATTAGTCTTCTATATCTATTAATATGAGAAGAAAATGTATCAAAATCTATATCAATAACTTTAAGATCAGTCATGTCAACCAATCTATTGTAAAAAGCAATCTTTCCATCATTTTCTATATAGATTGCTTCCAAAATATCTGATAATTCATCCAAAGTGAGAGTATCAGAAATTTTTAATTTTAATAGCTTCTTTTCTTCAATGAGATTTAGTGTCCACATGGCAGTCCTTTCAGATTCTCCCGAACCAAGTATTAAAGGAACATGATAATTCAATATTCCAAATCCAAATCAATGGAAGAACTTTAATTTTG
>CAMYJP010000644.1 GCA_947258675.1 uncultured Desulfobulbaceae bacterium
GACTGAAGACTGAAGACTGAAGACTGAAGACTGAAGACTGAAGACTGAAGACTGAAGACTGAAGAAACAAAAATGGGGCTTGACTGGCATGTCAAGCCCCATTTTTTTAATATTTATCTGGTAGTGTCTGTCCCGGGATCTGTCCAGTTAATTGAATCGTCTCTTTTTTCTGGGGCCGGTGGAGTTTGATCTTTTTGCCCCCTTCTTCCAAGGTGGGCTGCTCTTGCTGAGATATGTCGGCCTTTTGCCCTCGGCGACCTCTATTTTAACCTTTTTGCCGTTCACCATCAGCTGGTTGAAGGCATGCATGACATTGTCCTTGAACCTGCTGTCTGCTTCAATAAATGAAAAATTGCGCATCAACTCTATCTTGCCAATGGCAATGTTTCGAATCCGAGTTCCTTCATTTATCACGCCAATGAGCCTTTCCGGTCCCATTCCGTCCTTTTTGCCGATATTGAGAAAAAAACGGGTAAATTTTTCTCCATTTGGCTTTCTTTTGCTCTTGGATTCTTTCTTATTTTTTGTACCGTGCTCTTTTGTCTGTACCTCTTTGACATTCAAATCCGGGGCATTACGGTAATATTCGAGGAAACGGGAAAATTCCTTGGCCACGAACCGTTTAACCAACTCCTGCCGATCTAAGGATGCCAACTTCTCACTGATGACCGGCAACAGAGAATCAATTTCGACATGATCGATTTCCTTTGCCATCATGGTATCGATCATATTGACAAGATGTTTTTCGCAGATTTCCTTGCCGGAGGGAACAGTACACCTTTCAAACTTTTTCTTGAGAATCCTTTCAATGGCCCGGATTTTCCCGGCCTCCCGCTGGTGAATGATGGCTATGGATGTCCCTTTCTTGCCCGCCCTGCCGGTCCGGCCGCTACGGTGGGTATAGTTGGATATCTCATCGGGCAGGTTGTAATTGATTACATGGGAGAGTTCACTTACATCTACTCCCCGGGCAGCCACATCCGTAGCCACCAGCATCTGAATGTTACGCCGCCGGAACTTCCCCATCACCAGATCCCGCTGGGCCTGGGACAAGTCTCCATGCAGGGCGTCTGCCAGATAGCCGTCCTGCATGAGTTTATCTGCAACTTCCTGGGTTTCCAGTCGGGTACGGCAAAAGATAATCCCATAAATATCCGGGTTAACATCAACTATCCTCTTCAGGGCCAAATACCTGTCTTTTGCCCGCACCATATAATATTGGTGGCAGACACTATCTGCTCCTGAATTACGCCTGCCAATAACAATTTCTTGTGGATCCGTCATATATTTTGCTGCAATGGCCGCTACTTCCTTGGACATGGTTGCTGAAAACAGAAGGGTGTTTCTGGTTGCAGGCGTTTGGGCCAGGATACCATCTATTTCCTCTTTAAATCCCATATTGAGCATTTCATCAGCCTCATCAAGGACCAGGTGTCTGACAGCGGTCAGTTTTGCCGCTTTTCGACGCAACAAATCGTTAAGGCGACCCGGAGTAGCCACAATAATATGGACACCCTGACGTAAGGAATTGATCTGCCGGGCAATGGGCGCACCACCATACACGGCGAGAATCTTAATCCCTGGGATGTATCTGCCGAAATCGCCCATATCCCTGGCTACCTGTACACAAAGTTCCCTGGTCGGGCATAAAACAAGAACCTGGGGTTCTTTGCTATCGCTATTAAGCAGTTGAATGAGAGGGACGCCGAAAGCCGCGGTCTTGCCGGTACCAGTCTGGGCCAGACTGATTCGATCACATTCCTCCGTCAGCAGCAGGGGGATAAGTTTTTCCTGGACAGGTTCCATTTTTATGATGAAAGAGGTGCAAAAGACTGACTTCAGCCCTGAGATATCTTATCAAGTCTGAGTAACATCCTGAATTTACAAGTGGACTCGGGGATTAAAAGAAAAAAACTCGCAGAGAATACTACTGGAATTGCTGCTTTTACCGGCGGCGCGCCCCTTTCTTTTTTTTCTGGGGTTTTGCCTCATTCACAGCGAGTTTGCGGTGGTTAACTTCTTTGCCGTTTAAATCTTCCATGGCCTTATGGCCCTCGCCGCGGCTGGACATCTCAATAAAGGCAAAACCCTTGGAGCGCCCGGAAAAGTGATCGGTAACGAGTTGAGCGCTGACAACAGTGCCATAAGTGGTAAACAAATCCGTCAGTTCAGACTCTGTCATATTAAAGGCCAGATTGCCGACATACAATTTCATGGCTGTTTCTCCTTTTCGTGTCGGGCAGAAACTAGAGCCGCCATTTCACTATGGGTGGGATCACTCGATAGGAATAAAGGTCGGGAAAAGAGTATGCTAACACTTCTAATTTTGTTGGAAAGCAGCGGATAATAACCCGGTTACTACTTTTTCTCAAGGTGTATTTTGTGGAGGCTTTTTAAACGAGACAAATCAAATCATCCTCAAAAACGAACACTGAAGCATTTAAAAATTACGATAGCAAAACAAAGATCACCTTTTTCAGGGTAGAGGGAATTCGCTGATGTCCCGCCAACCTTGTGCTCCGATAAGCACACCGGAGACGCCAGACACGGAAAGGATTCCAAGCCTGCTATTCCTGTTTCTTTTTGATCTTCTTGTCCAGTTCGGCAAAGAGATCCTCTTTTTTCTTATTCAATTCAGCTTGAATACTCTCAACTTTTTTGTCGAGACCCTGTTTCTTTTTTTTGAAACGCTCAATTTCCTTGTCAAGACTTTCTTCTTTTCTGTCCTTGGCAATCTCTTCCAGTTGCAAGTGATCATCGACAAATAACTTGGCATCGAACTGAGAACCGACCTCTTTAATAATTCCCATTTTTATCAATTTTCTC
>CAMYJP010000645.1 GCA_947258675.1 uncultured Desulfobulbaceae bacterium
TTGAAAATAGATGCTCTTGATTTCGAATCTCTGGTAACATAATCTGCCTCCTTTTGGTTTTAGTTTCGGAGTATAACAGATTATGCTGCCATAATCAATAATAAATTGTATTAACTTTCGTTGTAGGGTTAATCATCCTAGTGAATTTTTTGATCGGATGTAATCCAGCCGATTCACCGGTGATTAAATTAAATGGCAAGTATTTAATCTTTGCTGAAACAATCAGTACGAGCGATTATTTAGAAGGCAGGTCGGACAAATTGAATCAAAATATTTATCTGAGGATAGGTCATTACTATTTTGACCCGACTAGCAATCAGGTAAGATTAAGATATTTTATTTTCAACGGCCGTCACAATAAAAAACCTTCACCTCACCCTACAGTATTTCGTCCTGATCGACCTGACTTGGCAGAAGGATTTTGCCAGAGAAATGGTAACTCTGCCGGGAAAGAGTTTGCGGGCAGAAAATTTCAGAGACCCGTTTATTCAAATTTTATCGATATCACCGGCACCTGGGAAGTCAATGACAATTTAGTTAGGATGAATTTCATAAATACAACTCATGAGTGGATTCGTGACAGAAACGATTCCAGTCTATTTCGAACCAATAAGCCATTTTATAATACCAGGGACGCCTCATATATTATCGATGGTTTTACATACTATAACAATTTTGGCTTTGCTTATCTATCGGATAACTATAAAGTTCCGGATCTAAATATTAAAAATACTCATCTTTATGATCGTTACATCGGCGAATTATACCATCATAATGCTAACCAAAACTTTTTTTCAGGTTGGGAATATAAAGCCGAAGCACAGTTCAATCCATATTTATTTACTGATGAAGCACAAGACCTTTTAGCTCTTTGGTTTGACACTGATTCATGTAACGCCCCTGGTGATACATGTATGGTTGAAGGCATTTTACATCTTAATGATGCTGTCCATTCAAATTTGATCATATATTATGATTTCGGTAAAGATTTCGATAAGAATGAATGTTTTGACGATTTTGGTCATACCCAGTTTATGTGGGGAATATGGGATTCTGAAAAAATATCAAAAATAGTATTTATCGAATATAGTTATCAGTTTAGCGGCAAGCCCATGTTTACGGTTGGGCATTATGCAGTTAAGAATTAAAACTCCATCGCAACAATGAAAAAACACTATACCGGACTATATCAGGATTTTCTCTTAGTTTACAATCAATACTATTTATGAAGACACAAGGACATAGTTAACAGTTTATTCTATAGACATGGTTACACCTTTTAGGAGGGCGGGTTCGCC
Organism: uncultured Desulfobulbaceae bacterium; assembly: GCA_947258675.1. The sequence continues at coordinate 1,299 of CAMYJP010000645.1, forward strand.
TAACGCAAAGATCAATCGGACGAAGGGCGCGAGCGATCTTAAACGGTTCTGAGATTTCAAGTAACCACAAATTATCTTGAATGCTCCTTGCAGGCAAGCCCTTCGCCAATTATCTATGTGTTATATTTATCTAATAAAGATTAAAATAAAACAAATCATTGCAGGAGTTGCAGCAAATGTTCTTTTCCTACCCCCAATTTATTTTGCTTTTTTACATAGGGGCTTGAAGCCAAACTGGAAACTTGTTTTTATCAGCTTTTTACCACTCATTTTTGTACTTTAAGTTCTTGGAATTATATGGGGACCTGATTATTTCAGGAAATCGACATGGCAAGAGGAAGGCTACTCCAGTTTTAAGGAATGGTTTAAAAATAGCCAAACCTTTAATGCTAAGTTTTTCAGGCTTAATCTCAAATTTGCCTTGCCTGGTCTCATGATTTTAACGATTTTATCAGGTGTCATTATTGGAATATTAAATTGGAATATTAATGTAAAAAATAAAACACTTGAGAAGACAGCGTGAAGATGGCGGTTTTACGTTAAGGCCGTGCAATTTCGATATTCATTTAGGCCGCTGCTCAGCGGCGGGCGTTAGGCATTTAGGAAGGAGATGAACTCATGGATCCATCTGCAGCCAAAGAACTTATCGAGTTAATGTCGGAACGAGCAACCGCTTGGCATGCGCTCTGGACAGTGTTCTACACCGTCAGTGCGGCCCTAGTCACACTTATTGCAAGCGGTAAACTGCTACCAAAGCATCGGCGCGCGGCATCATTGATTGCGATAATTGGTTATATACTGTTTGCTGTAGGCAACTTTCAGGCGTTAGACGAAATGCGAAAGCAGCGGGAGGCTGTCATTGAGTTCGTTAAAGACAAAGCAAAAGAAAGTTCCCACATTGTAGCGGTGGCTGACGCATCGGCCCCTCCATGCCTGCAGGAACTACGCATCTACCATTGGGGCCTCTGTATCTTCGTTATCGTTTTGCTGGCGGCTATTCCAGCATTTCAAGCTCCCCGATAGACATTGCCTAACGAAGCGATAGACCGAGAGCCAACTATGCTATTTGCTCACATGGGATTAGCTATGGCATATATCAAAGTGGGAATGGAAATAGAGGCCCGTGAAGAAGCCGAAG
>CAMYJP010000646.1 GCA_947258675.1 uncultured Desulfobulbaceae bacterium
GCAGTTGCGTTGGGCCGGTATGCCGGTCAAAGAAAAGAACGATATTTCTCTGCAGCGCGGTAAAGGTTGCCGCAATTGCCGCAGTACAGGATATCTGGGTCGCTGTGGCGTGTTTGAGATTTTTTCAACATCTGACCGCCTGAAAACAATGGTAAATGAAAAACGACCCAACAACGAACTCAGGAAGGTCGCCATAGAGCAAGGTATGCGGACTTTGAAGGAAGATGCCTGGTCTAAAGTTAAAAAAGGTGTGACAACCTATCAGGAGGCAATCCGGGTTACTGGAGATTAAACAGCACAAGCAGGTAATAATGTAATCGGTAACTGGGCTCTTGCATAATATAATGCAGGAGCCCTTGTTTTATAGTATTTATATCGGGTTGCATTTTAACCTGAATTATTCATGAGCATTTTTGAGAAATTATAATATGTGACTGAGTTACGGTTGTTATTTGCAGTGAGACTCCACTCGCAGTGCGGGTGGCCTCAGGAAGACCCCTAAAAGGGGGCGCTAAAATATTTAAAATTTTTCGTTTTTTCCCATTGGCACGCAGCCGAGCACCACAGAAGCTGCCGAAAAAAGAGTTTGAACTGTCTGAGCGAAGCGAGTTTTCAAACTCCCGGCAGATTCGAGGAGCGCAGGGAAGTCCGAAGGACCAACTGACACGGGTGCCCTTTCTTTTGGTTCGTTTTCTTTGGGCAAGCAAAGAAAATGAACATAAAACTTTTCGCCGGACCAGTAGAACCTATCCGGGTCCACCACCAGAGGTGGTGGGTTTTGTCAAAACTAATTTCCAGCTTGTTTTAAAATACACAGTGAAATTAAATCGTTTGAACATTTTTATTCAGGTATGCTCACTAAAGCGAGTCGATACGACCAAATATACCGTGTCGACGGGCGTTCCACATACTATAGTATAGTGAATCACCCGTCTCCTCGAAGTATTCGCTATCTGTATCTTGGGCCATCTCAACCCGTGAATTATTCGGATTAAGAGGTAACTGCCTTTTTATTATGACTTTCTTGGTAGGAAGATTTTGAGAGGTTGAAGAGCATTAACTTGTTAAAGGATAAACATACAACAGGTTTAAATAAAAGGAAAAATTTTGCCTCGTCGAGTAGTTTGCACCAACAAAAAAGCCTATCATAACTATCATATTGAGTCCACCCTTGAGGTTGGTATTGCTCTTACAGGACCAGAGGTAAAATCCTTAAGGGCTGGCAGGGCAAACCTAAAGGACGGGTATGCCGCAATTAACAAAAATGAGGTCTGGCTGCATAATGTGCATATATCACCTTACTCCCATGCAACCCATATCCAGGTTGATCCGTTAAGAACAAGAAAATTGCTTCTTCACAGGAAGGAAATTCGGAAGCTTATCGGCAAGGTGCAGGAGAAAGGATTTGCTTTAATACCGGTTAAGATTTATTTTATAGGTAGTGGCAAGGCAAAACTTGAGCTTGCTCTTGCCAGAGGAAAGAGACTTTACGATAAACGTGCTGCAATTAAGAAAAAAGATACAGACAGGGAAATGGCAAGGGATTATAAATTGCGTTAATCAACTCAACTGTTCTTTTTCATTAATAATTATTCAATATTCATTCTTGATGCTCTTGTAAAAAGTCATGGGATGGCTAAGTAAAAAGTTTGATATACAGGTAAGCGAAGACTCCGAGGCGTAGTGATTTTTCAGGTGCGAGGCCATAAAAAATTGCTACAACGCAGTAGATCGGACTTTTTACGACGCCATCATTCTTCACTATTCATTAAAAAAAGGGGGCGAAACGGATTCGACGGGGATATGTAAGCTTAAAGAAGCATGCCGAGGTCTATCTGCTCGTAAAACAGATGGAAACAATTATAATCGCCGACGATTATAACTACGCTGTAGCAGCATAAGACTGCTTAGCCGTTCCCCTGATCAGGCCCACATGATCAGATCGGAGCGTCGACTCTGTGGGATAATTTCCGGATTGCGTCTGCCGGTCCAGAAATGAAATTTTAGCAGAATAGCGCTGCCTGATCCCCTGTTCCAAGGGAGACTGCAGGGCGATACTTAAATTGGAACTAAGCATGTAGAAACTTGAGGGGAGTATTTCCGGACGCGGGTTCGACTCCCGCCGCCTCCACCATTGATTTTACTAGCCATTTCAAGCATTTGCTCGTTCCGGCTGCGCAGTCCCCAAGGCGGATGAGCTGAGCGTCTACATCCCTTTGAGAAAAATCCTATTCTATACTCTTCATCAATTCATTCGCAATATTGAAACTTTCAATGCGCATTATACTTTCCTGGGCATTGCCATAGCTTAATAAATTGATGCTGCCGTACCAGACAATCTTTTGATCCATAATTGCAAACTTCTGGTGGATATTGGTTTTAAAAACGACCTTGACTCCACCATCCGTTAATAAATCTAAGGTTCTTTGCAAAGTAGCGTGATCTTTCTGAGGGAAATCCTCCTTCGGGCGGGTTACGATAACAACCCGGAGATTCTTGCCGGTTGATGTCTTCAAATTTTGGACCATTTGGTCAGTGCGTCTTTTCCTGACAAATGGGCTTACAATCACAATTTCTTTTGTGGCAATAGTCAGATCCTGATTGAAAACCGGGAATGGAAAGGAGATACGCAGGCTGCATGGGATTGAATAAGATT
>CAMYJP010000647.1 GCA_947258675.1 uncultured Desulfobulbaceae bacterium
CTCTTTCTTTTATACAAGTAACAGGAGGAACTGCCATTAATGAAAGTGAGCTAATAACAGACATCACATTTTCTTCAAATGGAAGAATAACAGTTAAATATAGAGATAAGGAATTTAAACTTAGAGGTTAAAAAATGAAAATAGAAATAATATCATATCGTAATTGGCTGAAATTCAGTTCTCAATTTTAAACCGTGGTTTTTGGGAAAATATCTCCTAATGCCCCTATTTTCTAAATAGTCTAACTCTGAAGGAGGCAAACATATGGATCTTCGATTAAAAGGGAAAAGAGCTATCGTAACGGGTGCAACAAGAGGTATTGGCCGAGCCATCGCCGACACACTAGCGGACGAAGGTTGCAACGTTGCCATTTGCGCACGCGACACCAACCAAATATCCGAAGCTGTTAATGCCCTGAAATCAAAAGGTGTTTCAGCTTTTGGCAGAACTGTGGATATTACGGACGGTGATGCGCTGAGAGAGTGGATTGAAAAAGCTGGGAATGAGTTAGGCGGTCTGGACATCCTGATTTCAAGCGCGGGGGCGATGGCTATAGGCGCAGATATCAGTTCCTGGGAAAAGAATCTCAATCTGGACATATTTGGTGCGGTCAATTCAATAGAGGCGGCCTTACCGATGCTTGAGGCGTAAGTCGGGAAAAATGGCGATGCTGCTATCGTGGCCATTGGCTCCGCAGCCGCCGCAGTCGCCACCCAACCTTCATCCTACGGTGCAATTAAAGGCGCCTTGGTACATTACATTAAGGGAGTGTCCTAACAGAATGCATCCAAACACATACGCGCTAATGTAGTGTCCCCTGGCATGGTTTATTTTGAAGGTGGTGTTTGGAACACGATTGAACAGCAGACGCCCCAGTTCTTCAAAGATTCTTTAGCGCGCAACCCCATGGGCCGCATGGCCACGCCATTGGATATTGCCAGGGCCGTAGTGTTCTTGGCCAGTCCATGTTCTTCCTTCACCACCGGCATTAATATGCTCGTAGACGGGGCAATTACGGACAGGGTGAATTTCTAGCCTGGAATATTCCGATCACATGATGACCTTGAGCGCTAAGAACAGGTATATTATATATGTAAACCGTTGACACAATTATCAGATTGAAGTACCAACATAACTCATCTCATGGCTTCTGTTATTTTCTGTCCTTTTTGGTTATTGATTCTTATTTATTCCTCCAAATCAAAGGAGTATTTGCCATGACCTCGCAGATTACAATTCACAGGCGTTTCAACGGTCCACCCAATTCTGGTCATGGAGGCTATGTTTGCGGTCTTATTGCTGATCGGATTGGTCCTTGCGCTGAAGTTGCGTTGCGCTCTCCACCGCCATTGGACCGGCTCCTGACTGTCGAAACGGTGACCATTGCGGAAGGACGGAAAGCAGAGCTGCGCCTTGATATCCCGGATCCACCCACTCTTGAACAATCAAAAAGCGCTGCTAAGAGATATCCAGGCTTTGAAACACACCCCTTCCCGACCTGTTTCGGATGCGGCCATGAGCGGGCTGAGGGCGATGGATTACGTATTTTCTCTGGTCCGGTAAATGAAAGCGACGTTATGGCGGCTCCTTGGCTTCCCGATGTTTCGCTGGTCGGGGAAACAGGTAGAGTGAAAACCGAGTTTCTGTGGGCAGCACTGGACTGTCCAGCAGGTTGGGCTGTAGCTAACCTTCAAAACGCACTAGATCCTGATACCCCATATATTTTGTTAGGCCGATTTATTGCTGACGTTAAGGAAGGACTTAGACCAGGTCAAAACTGTGTGACCATTGGATGGCCGATCGGAAAGGAGGGCCGCAAGCTATTCAGTGGATCGGCGATTTTCTTAGACAGCGGTGAATTATTGGCAGCCGGTAAGGCAACATGGATCGCCATACAACCACGGACATAAACCCTTCACGCCGTGCAAACAGCCAAATAGCTGGTTTATAAAAATGAAATTATCAATGGTCATTTAAATTTGTATAATCATCATCCCCGGTTTTTCTGTTAGTGTTTCTGACATCTTTGGTTCGATTTAAGAGCTTTGATATCAATTGCAAATTTTATCTTCCAATTCCTCTAATAATTTCCTTGAGCACTCCGGACAAATTCCATGGCTAATGAAAAATGGGGATTTTCTGCTCAGGCCAGTGCCCTTGATACCCATATGTTTTGAACACCAAGCGCAAATTATCTTTAATAACAAGTTGTTGACCTCTCTTTAGTTTTAAATTTATTATTCCATTGCTATGATCATCATTAAACCCAAGCCAAGCTCAAAGGTCAAACCTGATTGAGATAAACTGGCTGTCAATTAGGTAACCACAGTTTATAAAGACGCACTTTAATCTACAACTTTAAGCCATCTTTATTGTTAGAAAATCGTCAGTATTCAAATAAAATTGTAAAACTTTCGAATCACTGATTTTCTGCTTTTTTCGAATTTTCCTAAATTAAAAAAGCCGCATACCATATCTTTGGTGCGGCTTTATTTTTGATTAGCTGAACTAATATGTCATAAAATCTAATTATTGCAAGGAATTGACTTAGGCACGCATTATAAACTTTGGCCAGAATGTAGATTAGCCAGGGGAATTCCACAATGGCCGGGAGTTTTTGATTTGTTAAACAAATCTAAACTTTTTTGATCCTATCATTATTGTGGATTGGTAAAGCTAATTTGCATACGGTTTCGACCCATAAAATAATGGCGTTTAAATGTTTGAACTCTTTGTCCCACACTGCCAGCCATCTAAGAATCACAATATAACAGGAATTTCGAAGAATGAGCTCTATCTTGGATATTGACTTGGACTATTTTAATTTAAGTGCAAATCCCGAACAACAATTTTATGAACTATTGAACTGGGGATGTTGCCCGATCGCTTTTGTAGTTGAAAAACATCACAAGGCTTATTCTCGTTGGAAAGAC
>CAMYJP010000648.1 GCA_947258675.1 uncultured Desulfobulbaceae bacterium
ACAGACCCGATGACAACAAGCATTCCAATTATTACCAACATAACATTACTTCCTGAAAGGACCGGGTATGCTTGTTAGAGCACATTGAATGGCGCACATATTTTCTTTCGTAAGTGCACGGTATATGAGTACTTTTGTTATTCAGCAATTTACGTCACCTTTCGTTATTCCACAAAGATACATATATAATCGGTAAAGGACAGGGAAAACTTTAACGAGATGAACTCTCCTAACTTATGGTATTATTTGCTTTTGGAGCTGATTTCCCTTGCTCTTTCAGGGGCAATGAACAATCACTACGAGCCTGTATTCTCCCATGTAAATAATAAACAGCCTTGATTAATGGACGGTCATTTATTTATCTTAAGTACAGCAGAATTAAAGGAGATTTAACGTATGGAATGCAAGATGGAAAAAAACAATCCCCACTGCAATTGCACCTATGAGCCGTGCAGCAGAAAGGGGAAGTGCTGTGACTGTCTCCACTATCACAGGGAGAATGATGAACTCCCGGCATGTTTTTTCACTGCCGACCAGGAGCGCACATACAACCGTTCGATAAGATTCTTTATTAAAAGCAGGTAGTTCTATAATGTTAGCGAGACATTACATGAAGTCAAGGAAGCCTCTTTCGAACTTTTGCACTATTGCACTTTTGACCTATTGAACTTGAACAGCCGGAGTGGTGGAATGGCAGACGCGGTGGACTCAAAATCCATTGTCCGCAAGGACGTGGGGGTTCAACTCCCCCCTCCGGCACCATTATAGTAATTATTAATATGCTGAAGAAGATCTTGGCTATGCTATGAAAGAAGAAGTAAAGAAGGCTGCCTTGAAAATTTACATGCCTTTTTAAAAGTCTTGTTTCTGGATGGACATGGGCTGCCCCCGAAATGATGGACTCATGCAAAAATATTTTAAGAGGATGGATAAGAGCATATATCCCTGCCTATATAATCCTCTTATAATTGTTACAATAAACTAGCATTTTGTAGCAATATGTTAACATCTGCTAACACACGATGCTGGAGGTTGTTATGTCTGAAAATATGTCTATATGCCCAAATTGTAATAATTTGAATACATCATTTGATAGTAAGTGCCCTCAGTGTAATACTGATTTGCGGATCAATCTTAAAGATGAAATATTAAACGGCGTTATCATAACAGACATTCAGATGCCCTTCCTCTCAATGGTATGGTTCATCTTTAAGTGGGTTCTTGCTTCAATTCCTGCTTTGATAACAGCAAGTTTAATTATGTTGTTATTGGGGGCTTTTCTAGGGGTTTTTATCAGCGACTTATCACCCTTTCGGGAGTTCGTGAAAAGTTTATTTCCTCTCTCATAATAAAATAGAAAATATCAATTCAATAGAGGGAGAAAATGAAGAATCTGAATTTTTAAAGTTTTTTAATTATAATGTAACTTACATTGATATTTATTATAAACTGAAAGGAGATTACAGTGTCAGAAAAGAAACACATTCCAGTGCCAAAGAGTACACCTGCATATTTTTGTGCCAACTGCGGTGCCGTCGCTCTCTCTGCAAATAATGTTTGTAAGGTTATGGGGTCAGGAAAGAAAGCAGACTGGTGCGGAACAAAGGGAGTTAAACCACCATCATTTTGTCATAACAAAGTTAATAACGACCGCTGGCAGTGTAAGAATTGCGGACAAATATCCGTTAATCCTGAGCTTCTTTGCGAACCAAAGAAACTGGAACCATCGGAATAGTTACTTCATATATACTTCATGATACTATTAGGAGAAACCCATCCACCGAACCAATAAGTTCTACCCTTGTTGTCATTGGCGGAGCAAAAATGGGATTCAGGCTCTATTAAGATAGAAGGACAATCAGTTATTTGTTTATATAACCTGGTGCTCATTACAAAGAAGGATGTTTAATGTAGGCAGAGTCAGAAATGGCTCTGCCTTTTTTGTTGACTCAATATGTTGTCTTCAAATTGGATAGCAACAAACATTGTCATGGCTTACAAAAAAATAGGGCTGGCTTTCCCCAGCCCCTAAAGTGCACCTGTTTTGTAAATATAACCTGTCACAATCATGCATGTTCAGACCTCAGAAGACACTTTAAGTAAATCTTGAAAACATATATATAAATACATTAATTGAGTTATTTTAAGAGGTTAAAATCTGCTTTTTTCGACTCAAAATCCATTCTCCTCAAGGACGTGGGGGTTCAAATCCCCCCTCGGGCACCATTATTTTTCAAGCGAACTCAGCTCTTGATTGGCCCTTCCCAATTTCTGTCTCATGTCTATTCTTAAGAGCAGCATCTATTAAAATGTTTTATTAGTCAAATAAGAATTATTTATTTTTAACAA
>CAMYJP010000649.1 GCA_947258675.1 uncultured Desulfobulbaceae bacterium
AGAAGAAAGAAAACAGACCGCAAGGGAGGTTGCTGATGAGGTCCTGGCCTATTTGCAAGAGAGTATACCATGCTGTCCTGACCAACTGCCTTCTTGTGAATGTGGAATTCAGCCTCAGGCTGAAATCTCTTTTTCTGTCTGAATATATATAGATATTAAAAGGATTCGAGGAGGTGTAGAATGCCATTTTATTTAGTCGTCCCTGAAAAATAATTCAACATATTGAAATTATTTATAAATGTTACAAGTTTTTCTTTAGTAAAATTGCAGAATATGTTATAGTTTTGCCTCAAAACCTTGCAATTTTATTCATGAAATTTGAGGCGAAAATGAAAGGAAAGAGTCCAGACCCAAACCAACTGAGTTTTTTAAATCAGCGATTAGCGGATCAGCTGAATCCAAAGCATCCTCTGTATCGTTTGGCAGAGAATATTCCTTGGGATCTTTTTGATAAGGAGTTTTCCAGGCACTACTCCCATACTGGCAGATCAGCCCATCCGATTCGTCTGATGGTTGGCCTGTTGATATTGAAACAACTTCGCAATCTGTCCGATGAAGGAGTTGTAGAGCGCTGGGTAGAGAACGGTTATTACCAGTATTTTTGTGGAGAGACTTTTTTCCAATGGGAATTCCCTTGCCATCCCACCGATCTGGTGTATTTCCGGAAACGGATCGGAGAAAAAGGCGTGGAAAAAATTTTTCAGGTTTCGATTGATCTGCACGGAACCAAGGCTAAAGAACGGGAGATTCTGGTTGATACGACGGTTCAAGAGAAAAGCATAACCTTTCCGACCGATACCAAGCTTTACAAAAAAATTGCTGATAAGTGTGTGGCTATAGCCGAGAAGGAAGGCGTAAAACTTCGCCAGTCGTATCGGCGAACCACCAAGAAATTAGTATTGGCTCAACGTTTTCGTAGCCATCCGAAGAATTACAAAAAAGCGACAAAAGCAGCTCGTAAGTTAAAGACGATTGCTGGTCGGTTGATACGAGACTTGGAAAGGAAACTGACCGCAGATGCTTTCAATCGGAACCTTACTCAACTCAGGATATTTGAGAGGGTGCTGGCTCAACAGAAGAACAGCTCAAACAAGATTTACAGCCTCCATGAACCACAAGTGTATTGTGTTGGCAAAGGAAAAGAACACAAGAAGTATGAATTTGGCGCCAAGGCCTCAGTTGCTGTTACCAAGGACAGCTGCATCATTGTCGGGGCAGTGAGTCACCCTAAGAATGAGCACGACAGCAAAACATTGACGGCTGTGATCAGTCAGTCATCAGAGTTGAGGAACCAATGTCCTGAGGTGGCAATCTGTGACAGAGGTTATCGAGGGAAGAGTAAGGTAGGGGAGACAAGAATTCTCATCCCGAAGCCTCCTGGGAAAAGGGCCACAGCCTACCAGAGACAAAAAGCCAGAAAGAGATTTCGAAGAAGGGCCGGTATTGAGCCCATCATCGGCCATTTAAAATCAGATTACCGATTGATACGCAATTATCTCAAAGGAAGTATCGGAGACAGCATTAATTTGATGCTGGCCGCAGCCGCATTTAATTTCAAAAAGTGGATGCGGGAGTTGTTGGATTTTTTGGGACCAGTTTTTATCGCCTTGATTATGGCTAATAAAAAATATGAAATGGCTTTTTGAGCCTGAAAACACGTTCTTCAGGATCGACTAGCCGTATCGAGGGAAAAATCGGGACTTGCCAGCCCTTGCCCTATAATGTTTCTCGCTGTAAGTTTTTCAGATGACTGATTATAGTGTTCAGCCAGTTTAAGCAACAGACAGTATGACTAAACGCCAATAATCAATTTAGGAGTCTTGCATTATCACTTGTTGTATATTTCAAAAGACGAGCCCAATATCACACATATCCTATTGCATGCTTTGCGAGAAGGAAATTAATTCTTTTAACAAAGAAGGTTGGAAAAAATTTTAATCTATCATTTAAAGTATTGTGACCAAAATTGTGACAATTTTAAATGAAATGCAATTTAATTGAATGAAAACGAGTGATATCTTACCTGCATGGAGTTTGACTGGAAAAACTATTAAATTCGTAATTTGAATTCACTGTTTATTACAGCTAGTCATTTGTTGTCATTATATTTTTTCGCCTTCGAGTCCCCTAGGGGTCACCACATAGTGCCACAATGGTTTCAAGGACTTTCTTGAAGCTTTTTTTTATGCATAAAAATTATTTTTCTCCCCCTTGTTCTACCCTACTGGGCACCAAAAAAGCCCATCCATCAGGACAGGCTAATTACCAATATCTGTGCATTGTCTAGTATTG
>CAMYJP010000650.1 GCA_947258675.1 uncultured Desulfobulbaceae bacterium
GTCCGCTGCCCGGGGGATCTTCCACCTGGCAGTATTTGGTTGGGACAAAATCGGTATCGCAATAATGGCAGTCCAGATTGCACTTCGGCAGACGCAAAAAAACCTGCCGGCAGCCAACCAGGACACCCTCCCCCTGCAAAGAAGAGAAAATCTCGACCAGCGGAATCTCAGGCGGCGGTATAGCTGGCACAGGCATTATCCGATTCCCAAACGGTCACCCGCTCAACAGAGACATCGTACTCCTTAAAATCTGCGACCAGGGCATCAAAAATAAACTTGGAAATATGCTCCGATGATGGACTGACTTCCTTGAATGGCTCAAGATCATTGAGATATTTATGGTCAAGAAAATCCATAATTTTATTGGTGCGCTTCTTCAGAATCTTGAAGTCGATTCCCAGCCCCGCCTCGTCAAGGTTGGCGGTGCTGACCGTGACTTCGACTTTCCAATTATGTCCGTGCAGATTTTCGCAATCCCCGTCGTAATTCAGGAGGTTGTGAGCTGCGGCAAAATGGGTATGAATGGTTAGATGATACATAAATTTCCTCGTGAGATTGAGACCTCAAAATTCCAGGTCATCCGGTTCTTGCTGCGGGGATTTGCCACCGTCAATACTATAGTCTTCACGCATTTTTACATCGGGGACATTTAATTTCTTTGCCACACATGCTTACATCATAGTAGGAAAAAGGGTTGGAAGAAAACCGCCAGTGCCTGCAGGTTCCACGGTTTATTACCAGGACCTTTGTGGGCAGCGGATTCTGAAGCTACCTCAGAAGCTGCCCTTTTATCAATTTTATTCTTTCCACTCTAATTGCCTGCGCCGCCCATTGCAGCAGGCTAAGATCCCATAATAAAAAACAACCGTTGTTTCCTCCAGGGCCGCTACAATTCAATTGACACCAGGAAACCGTTGGAAAAATCTAACCATAATGTCTTGATAGCAGCAAATCTACTTACACCCTGTTTGTCCTGCATTGATTCCGGCAAAAGATTTCCTGAGCTAATTCAGCAAATTGGATTAAAAATCAGAAAAACCCCCTATTCCTCCACGGATCCTTTTTTAATTCCGACAGAAATTGAATTAAATTTTAAATTGAAACAATTGTTTGCGGTACGAGCCAACAAAATAAGGAGGATAGGACCGTAAGATAAAAACACCCCATAGGATTTACAAAGCCAATCACTCCTATGAATTAATGCGGGTCGCGAACCAGTGGTCAAATCGTCATCAAAAAAGTTTCGACAAAGGTTAGCAACACGTTGGCAAAAGTATAAGTCCCGGCGTAGCCGAGCGCCGGGTTCTACCCCGATTATACGGACACTTTAAAAAAGCCTATAGTGGCCCCAAGGAGTGTGCTCATGCGGAGAAGAAATTCTTCCCGGTCTTGATAGTCAAGAAAGATGGCCCTTTTTTCGGTGCCTCTGACGATGACGTGTTGTCGCAGGCCGGGGATGTCTATGCGTGCGTGTCTTGGCATGGTTGAGAGTGTAGCGATGATAAATGTGTAAATATCAAGAACGTCCGGTTAGGGTTTCTTTAGAACGTCCGGTTAGGGTTTCTCTTCACCGACTCGGCGAATACCTCCTGGGGCACGTGCCTAACCCAACTCGCCGACCGAAAGGCTGGTGCTATTCGACGACAATTATCCTTGGGCAGATTGAAATCTACAAATAAGGAGGATATGGTTTTAATAGAAAAACTTGACTCAAGGAACCAGAATTGAACCGAGCAAAGAACGTCATACTCCTGCTATATGGGCTATTTCTGTTTGTGCCGCTATCAGGCTGTGCCATCAGAACAGCAGCCAACGAAGCACCGGCGGTGGAGATCTCTTCTATTCGTGAGGAAACCAAAGAGGATCCCCGGGTAGTCATGACAGAGGCGGAGCTTCAATCCCATTTGATGAGCTTTGCCGACCGTTTCGCATCTCTCATCATGCAGGGCTATGAAGACTATGATGAACTGTCACCGCCGCTTGAGCAGCGGCGCATTGTTCAACGGAACGCGGTATATTCTGTTGCTTCCGCGATCACCATCGCTGCTGAGTCGGATCCCGATGTCGCCTTGTTGGACATGGTGGTCATGGTTACCCTGGGACATTCGATCTATGAAGAGCACT
>CAMYJP010000651.1 GCA_947258675.1 uncultured Desulfobulbaceae bacterium
CTTTTTGTTGCCGGCGGTATTTTCTATCTAGCGGTCCGAATTCTGAGCTTTTCTGGTAATGACAGTGGTGTTAGCTACCTGCTGCAAAACTACCGGTATGACCTGTTCAATACCCTTCGGGCATCGGTAAAGGTGTTCGGATTCTATGTTAAAAAGCTTTTTGTGCCTGTCCCCCTCAATTTTGCTATTACCGGTTTTTCAGATCACTATGTATGGCTTGGACTGGCGGTCATCGCCGTTCTGGTCGTCTTTGTATTCAAGCGCACTTTGCCGGGGCTCTTTTTGCTGGTATCGGCCTGGTTGATTGTGCCTCCGGTTATTATTGCCTTAGCCGAGGTGGCCTGGACCCCCGTGGCGGAGCGCTACCTCTATCTCTCTTCGGCGTTTTTCATCCCCGGACTGGTGGGGATTCTGACTCAGGGTTTTGCTCGGATCAGGCGAGAGAGGGTACTAATGCCAGTCGGCGCCCTGTGTCTGTTGCCCGCGGCCTTTGTCACTTCGGAACGCAACATCGTTTGGCAGGATAATGTCAGTCTTTATCGGGATACAATGGAGAAATCCCCCCATCTACCTTTCATCCGCAACGAGTTGGGAATTGCCTTGAGTGAAGAGGGTAACTACATGGAGGCGGAGAAGCGGTTAAAAGAGGGGATGTCAATGTCAGGTTCGGGGTACGCGTTACCCTATATCAATCTGGCGCACATTCGGTTTGTTGAGCAGAGGTATGATGAAGCAAGAGATGTATTGATGGAGGTCTGTCGCGATAAGTCTGCGGCCAACTCCGAAGCCCTTAAAATGCTGGCCAAAGTGGACGAAAAGAGAATTTTTGAAGAAAAGGACGAGGAAAAGCGCAAGACAATCATGACCGATTTGATCGATACTTATGAAAACATATATTTAAAAACAAAAAACCCCTTTCTCCTTTACCGTGGTGGACAGTTGGCCCTTGCGTCAGGTGAAAAAGGGAAAGCGGCCAGTTATTTTTCCGAGGTTTATGCCAAGGCTCCGGATGGGGTGCATTATAAAGAGGCTTCTGGAAAACTGGCAAGAAAACTTGAAATTGAATGATGTTGACACCCTATATAATAACTATTAAACCCCGGAGTCTTTTCTCAAGGTCTTCTTCCCTTTTTATCCTTTTGCTTGGTATCCAGTGCTACCTATGTGTTGAACGATATCCTCGATTCTGAAAATGATGCCCTTCATCCTGTAAAAAAAACACGCCCCATCCCGGCAGGAAAAATAAAAAAACCAGAGGCCGCAGTGCTCGCTGCTCTTCTCTTTGCTGCCGGTCTTTTTTCTTCACTGACTATTTCGGCTTCTTTTCTGTATTATGTTCTTGTTTATATCGTTATTACTTCTCTATATTCCTTTCATCTGAAGTCTTCTCCTGTTGTTGATCTTTTCTGTATTTCTGCCGGTTTTTTAATTCGGTTACAAGCCGGTGGAGAAGCCTTTAATATATTTATTTCCGAATGGCTTTTTCTGAGTGTGTTTCTTCTTTCAATTTTTTTAAGTACTGGAAAAAGGCTCAGTGAAAAGCGATGTTTGGGAACTAATGCCGGATCTCATCGGACCTCGCTCGATTTGTATCCAGAAGGATTTCTCGAAGGAGCGATGTACATGACAGGATCGACGGTTCTTGTTACCTATACTATGTATGTCGTGACCCGACCGTCTTTGATTTACACTGTTCCGCTCTGTTGTTATGGGTTGTTCAGGTATATTTTTAGGGTCAAATCCGGTGAAGGTGGGGACCCCACCGAATCTTTGATGAAGGACTGGCAGCTTTTTTGTGTTGGGCTGGTCTGGGTTATGATGTTTGGATTAGGTGTGTATCGCTGATAATGACGCCTTAGAACGTGTTGTTAATTCTGACAGAGTCCTGTTTTGGTAGGTTTTTAATGAAAATTTTACTGATAAATCCTCCAGCACGATATTTACTGGAGGAAAGCATTATAGTCCCCCCCAGGCACTTGAAAATGTTCTGGTTCCCTTCACCAACGAAGAGAACATGCTCATGCTTAAAAACGCAGGTTTTGAGGTAAGTATAAAGGACTGTTTTGCTGAAAAGATGGATTGGGAATCTTTTCGCGAATTTATATCGAAAGAACGCCCCGACATTGTTGGTCTTGGTGGCATGTCCCCTGTAATTGACAATGTGTTTAGAGCGATCAAACTTATTCGTCCTTACTCTCGTCATATTGTTTTGGGTGGCCCTCATGCTTCTCTGTTTGGAAAGGCCGTTTTTGAGCAGTGCCCTGAAGTGGACTTTGGTATTGTCGGCGAGGGAGAGGGCTCTTTTCTGGATTTGGCTGTGGCTCTACAGGCAGGCCGGTCAACCAGAGGCATTGCAGGGGTATTTACAAGGGACTATGAAGGCCCTAAACGAAAAGAACTTGTTGATATCGATTCTCTCCCTTTTCCAGACAGGGGGATGGTCCCTCAATCTCGATATAAATATCCCTTCTCAAAGGGGGCGGTTACAACCATGTTTACATCGCGGGGGTGTCCTTATTGCTGCACCTTTTGCGACAAATCGACTTTCGGGTCCCGTTGGCGTTCCCGCAGTGCAGAAAGCGTCCTTGAAGAGATCGATGAAATTATAAATCGTCACAAGATTCGGTCCATCATTTTTTATGATGACCTTTTTACCGTCGATAAAACCAGAGTTGCAGCCATCTGTGAAGGTATTCTCAGGCGAGGATATCAATTTGAATGGAAATGCGAAGGCCGCGTGAATCTGGCTGATCTTGAAGTCATGAAACTGATGAAAAGAGCGGGTTGCTCTATGATGGCTTATGGCGTCGAAAGTGGGAATCAGCATGGTCTTGACTACCTGAACAAGGGGACAACGCTAGCGCAGATTGAAAACGCCTTTTATCTGACCAGGAAAGCCAGAATTAAAACCATGGCTTATTTTATCCTTGGTATTCCGGTAGAAACCTACCAAGATGGGTTGAATACCATCGAGTTTGCTAGAAAAATTAAAACGGATTATGCCCAGTTCAGCATTCTTTCTCCTTTTTTTGGAACCAAAATATATGAAGATGCCATAAAAAATGGCTGGTACGCCGAAATCAATGCGCAGAATCCAATGGACAAAGATTTAAAAAGACCTGTTATCTTGTCTGAAAATTGGAACGAACAACAACTGCAAGAAATTTTAAAAATAGCGCACAGGCGTTTTTACCTGAGGCCCAGCTATATAATTCAACATGCTTTGACTATTAGTAGTTTTAGTCAGTCCAGGAAATATTTCAAGGAGTTTACAAAAATTCTATCTTGGCTGAAAACATAGAAGTTATTTTTGAAATATAATTTTCATTTCCCGTTATTTTTAGATGGACAAAATAGTAATGATTAGACCAGGCCTTGAAGTGGTATCCTCAATGACTGTAACAGCGCATATTTCAAAAAATCCTAAGGCTTCAGTGTTGATGCCTGTTTATAATAATGCGTCATTTCTAAGGGAGGCTGTTGAAAGTATTCTCAACCAGTCTTTTGAGGAATTTGAATTTGTTATTGTG
>CAMYJP010000652.1:0-1640 GCA_947258675.1 uncultured Desulfobulbaceae bacterium
GAAGAGATTGCCGTATTCCAGGCATTTGCTGAACTTATTGATCAGGGAAAAGATGGTTTTATCGTGCTGGACACGGCTCCTACTGGTCATACACTCTTGTTGCTGGATGCAGCGCAGGCTTATCATCGGGAAGTGGAACGCACAGTGCAACAGTTACCAACAGAAGTGGAAAAGCTTTTACCAAGGATGCGTGATCTCGATTATACAAAAGTTCTTATCGTGACCCTGCCGGAACTGACACCAATACAGGAAGCAAAACAACTTGAAAAAGATCTTGAGAGGGCAGGGATCGCATCTCATGCCTGGATCATAAACCAGAGCCTTGCTCCTCTTTCTTTAAAGAACTCATTGCTAAAGGCAAAACAACAGGAAGAATTTCCTCTTATTCAAGAACTTATGGAAGAAAAAAAAATGAAAGTGTATATCTCTGAATGGAATATTTCCTTGGCAGATAGTAATGGGTGATTGCCAAGCCTATAAGGATTTTCCGCCTTAAGGGCCCCCTGATGGTTGAAGGCAGTTTTTCCACGGCCTTTCCTCTCAAGCACATGCTGAAAGATCTCAGACTGGGTCTCCGAATGGGTGATGAAAACGGGCAGGCGCTCTACACGGCCGGTGCAGCTGATGCTTCTTATATCAAGGCCAGGAATAAAGGAAATGGAGATGATGATTTCTCATCTGTCTTTCGGATAATAAAAGAGTACCTTTTTTGTTCTGCTTATAAATTAATCAAATTATATTCCTTTGAGGACAAAAGAAACGCAAGAGAGTCTTTAATAAAGTCTTCTGGTCTTTGCGCCGATATTGGTTTTAAAAAAGAAATATGTGCAGATTTCAGGGTTCCTCAATATGGAAAACACATCAAGCAAATTCAACTTTAAACCGTTCCGTATTTTTCTTTTGGCATTCATCCTGCTTATGGTCGGCGCTGATGCCTGGTTGACCAAATTGAGGGCGACTGACTGGGACAGGCCATTATGGGTTGTGATTTACCCGGTTAATGGGGATGGTAGTCAGGTTACATCCCGTTACATTAAATCCTTGAAAAAAGAAAATTTTGAACAGATCGAGAATTTCCTGTCAGAAGAGGCGACAGATTACAATGTATCTCTGGAAGATCCCGTATCTATTGAAGTAGCGCCGGAGGTTGATGCAATACCTCCCAAACCGCCAATGGGCGGAAGCATGTTGCAAATAATTTGGTGGAGTCTGAAACTTCGATACTGGGCCTATTCGGTTGATAATTATGATGATCTAACAGATATCAAATTATTCCTGGTTTATTATGATCCGGAGCAACATAAGATGCTAGAGCACTCCTTTGGTCTGGAGAAAGGAATGGTAGGGGTCGCTAATGTTTTTGCGAATTGGCAGCAGGCGGCAACCAATAATGTCATTATAACCCATGAACTGCTTCATACGATAGGCGCAACAGATAAATACGACTTAAATACAGAACAGCCAGTATATCCTGATGGTTTTGCCGATCCAGACCGTAACCCTATTTATCCTCAAAAACATGCAGAGATAATGGGCGGTAAAATTCCTTTATCAGAAACGGAAGCCGAAATCCCTGCAAATCTGGACAAGGTGATTATCGGGAACAAAACCGCTAAAGAAATCAACTGGCAAACTTCTCT
>CAMYJP010000652.1:1663-3338 GCA_947258675.1 uncultured Desulfobulbaceae bacterium
TCAGTACTCTATCTTGTTTCGAAGACGTGTAGAATGTTGATCCAAAATTAGCAAAGCAATTACTTTATTAAGATACATTCGAAACCTAGATCCTAACAGAGGAAAGCAGCCATATAAGTAAACAGGAGAATAAAATATGAAATGTCATGAGGTAGATTTTCAAATTGTTGGTGATGATATGCAAATGGTTATCATAGAATTGGATCCTGGCGAAACCGTAATTGCCGAGGCAGGTGCCATGAATTATATGGAGGACAATATTGTTTTTGAAGCCAAAATGGGTGACGGGTCGCAACCCGACCAAGGGCTGATGGGGAAATTATTAAGTGCGGGGAAACGTGCCATAACAGGGGAATCACTCTTTATGACCCACTTTACCAACCAGGGGAGTGAAAAACGTTGTGCAGCGTTTGCCGCTCCGTTTCCAGGAAAGATCATACCTATGGACCTCTCCGGTAATACTGGAGATATTTTATGCCAAAAGGATGCATTCCTCTGCGCAGCGCTCGGCACCCAATTAGATATAGCGCGCAGGCTTGGTGCTGGTTTCTTTGGCGGCGAGGGTTTTATTCTGCAACGAATGCGAGGCGATGGCATGGTTTTCATGCATGGCTGCGGCACGATTATCGAGCGGGAACTGAAAGGAGAGACCTTACGCCTTGATACAGGTTGCCTGGTAGCATTTGAACCGTCGGTAGAGTATGATATCGAACGGGCCGGAAATTTAAAAAGTATGTTTTTCGGCGGCGAAGGATTGTTCCTTGCTACCCTGCGAGGTCATGGCCGAGTTTGGATCCAGAGTCTCCCATTCAGTCGTCTTGCCGACCGTATTATTGCCCATGCTCCACGTGCCGGCGGCAAGGATCAGGGGGAAGGTTCAATAGTCGGCGGTTTAGGACGTTTATTTGAAAACCGTTAATTACTGCAATGGGGTATTGGAAGTCCCAGGAATGCTGAAAGCAAAATTGGGAAGTATATTGCCATTGCATTCCAAATTAATAATCCTCAATGAGGAATCTCATTTTCGCCTTAATGGTTGGAAGAGAGTGAATTATTCTTGTTCTAACTAACCGGTAACCTAAACTGTAAACCTGCCTCTGTACACTGCATAAAATTGAAATCTTTACTGATGAATTCAGGTAACAAGTCGTTCATCTTGTTCCAAGGTTACATGGAAGATGATCATTTGAACGGCTTATAATCTGTATACCCTTCAGAGCCTGGTGTATACCATAACGACATATCTTCAGCAGGGTTTAAAGGCCAATTATTCTTGAATCGTTCGGGTAAGTCTGGGTTTGTTATAAAAGGTCGACCAAAGGCTATCATGTCGGCATTACCCTCATTAATTCTCTCCTCAGCTGCCTCTTTGGTGTATCCACAGTTGCCAATAATGGTTCCTTTGAAAACCGGCCTGAATTCCGCCAAGGTCATTGGTTCACCTTTTTCGTGAAAACCAAAAGCCAGGCCATCCATAATATGCAGATACCCAAGATTGAATTTGTTTATCTCTTCAGCCACAAACAGGAACAATGCCCTGAAGTCATCACAACCCATGTCGTTAAATACCCCGTTGGGCGAAATACGGGCTCCGACCTGCTCTGCTGGCCAGACCTCAAGTACTGCTTCCAGCACTTCTTTGAAAAATAGGAATCTGCTTTCAATGCTGCCGCCA
>CAMYJP010000653.1 GCA_947258675.1 uncultured Desulfobulbaceae bacterium
TCGATATATGCACCGAAATTTCCCGCCAAAATTACTCTATCCAGGTCATTAAAGGTCATACCTACCGATTCAAGCAGTGTTAAATACCCTGCATACATGGCACCTTTAGCACGAATGAGGTTGTCCAGGTCTACTTCGGTGATAACAATTTCTTTTCTAGTTTTAGAATCTTTTGCCCAGGCAAGTACATATTCATGGCCATCCTCTCCCTCTCTGATTCTCGGATGGTCAAGGTTGCGGTTGAATTTGCCCCGCTGGTTGATAACTCCTGCCTCCAACAGTTCCGACACGATGCTGATCAGGCCAGATCCACAGATACCCCTCGGTTTTGTGAGATCTATTGTGACAATCATCGGTTCAAAAGTTTCCGGGTGAATATGAAAATTTTCAATTGCTCCGCTGCTGGCCCTCATGCCATGACGTATTCCGCCGCCTTCAAAAGCAGGTCCGGCTGAACAGGCTGCACAAACCATCCACTCTTCATTACCAATGACAATTTCACCATTGGTACCTATATCGATAAACAGAGTCAGTTTCGAGCTTTTGTGCAGCTGACAGGCATGCACACCTGCAATAACATCGCCGCCGACATAACTTGCAACGTTAGGATAAAGGAACAGTCTTACTGACGGATGGGCGGCAATATTCAGGGCTGCAGCTCGGGTAAGTGGAAATTTGCTGCAGATTGGAGTGTATGGCGCTTCTCGGATAAACTTTGGATTGAGGCCGAGCAAAAGGTGGCTCATGATCGTATTGCCTGCCGCCATTATGTAACTGATGTCGCTGGGGCTGATTATCATTTTTTTACAAACAGCTTCAATCACATTATTAATGGTTTTTACTACTTTGGTCTGTAGGGCTTTTAAACCACCAGGGCGCTGGGAATAGACTATTCTGGAGATAACATCTTCCCCATAACCTATCTGGGCGTTGTATCCTGAAGCTTCGGCAATGACTTTGCCCGTGTTGAGGTCAATCAGTACCCCGCAGATTGTAGTTGTACCGATATCAACGGCCAGGCCATACAGTGCTTTGGTCGTATCACCTGGTTCGACAGCTATTATACGGTCGGGTTCTTCTGCCAGCCTGCCGCGCAGCAGAATAATCGTAACTTCCCAGTTTGCCTCGCGCATGGTAAATGGTAGTTCCTGCAACAATTCAGGATGGTCGTAAGAAGGTTCTTTGCAGTCATGACAACTTTTCTTAATCGCGCGGATCAACCTGTGAAAGTCAGAGGCGTTATCGTCTAAAGACGGAGGACTGAGCTTGAGAAAGCGTTTTTCAACGGGCGGATCAACCTGCCAGGTACCTATCAGCGCTTCCAGAGAACGGGCTGAAATTGACCGGGTAGTTTTAGGCTTTCGCTTGAGGGATTTACCATCTGCTGATATTGTTTCCGGTATACGAACAACAACATCTGTATCAATGTTTGATTTACAGGCAAGCCGTATGCCTTGTTCTCGCTCGGTTTTCTTGATTTTTCTTGACAGATCAGAGGTAACGGCACCCTGTTCAATTTTTACTTTGCATTTTCCACAGACCCCCTCGCCACCACAAAAAGCATTAATATAAACGCCTGCTTCAGCAGCCAAGCTTAGTAAATTATCTCCTTTCTCTGCCTCAATTTTTAAGTTAAAATGGATTGTTTTTTTCATAAATACTCCAGCAGAAAAGTTGTAAAATTTTACAAGCAGGAAGCTGTATTTTCCGATCTTCAGGCTTCATGTTTGTAAGCTTTTGAACCAGCAACAGCAGAGTCTTTAAGACAGTAACTGAATCGTTCCTGATAACTATTGCAATGTAATACATTTACCCGATCAATATACTTTTTTCTGGATCGGCTACTATACAAGGTGCTGTTATTTTAACCGAGAAATTCTTCTTTTTAGAAGGAAAAATAAATTGATGTATGGAGTTCGATGGAGATATTAAGTGTATTGTATTATCTTCATTGTAAAATAGTACCCCTTCTGCAAAAATAATAGGTTTTAAACGAAATCCTGTTACATACCAGAACGTGACTGTCTATGGACCATCTGCCAGATTTTATTGAGTTTCTGCTTAAGCCGACGTCATATC
>CAMYJP010000654.1 GCA_947258675.1 uncultured Desulfobulbaceae bacterium
AAAGTCGGTGCCAGGATAGCATCAAGACTTGCACTGG
The DNA here is from genome assembly GCA_947258675.1 of uncultured Desulfobulbaceae bacterium. The sequence goes on from CAMYJP010000654.1 coordinate 38, forward strand.
CATAGAGTTCCTGTGTGTCAGTCGCACCATCCAGTGCGTAGTAAATATACCCCAGGGAATAGCCAAACATGCCGACGGAATTATCATAGGAAAGGGTCATATCTGTTTCATTCCAATTGCCGCCGTCTGTGCCAAAAAGCTCGGTATCCTGATCCGTATCAAGGTTTCCCCAGAGGTTAAATCCAAAACCTTTGTAACCAATTGTCATGGATGGCTGAATGACTATGCTGTCATTGCTCAGCTCGTAACCGCGCCATACATACTTGCTTGAAAGAGAAATGCTTAAGTCTGCACTTGGGGCTTCCTCTTCAGCTGAAGCAGAAAGTGCCGCTCCTCCAAGGAAAACGGCTGTAGCTACTGTTGCAAGGATTGTTTTTTTGAACTTCATCTTGTTCTCTCCTGTTTTAATTTTTTACGTGGTTTATTGTTTGATTCCGCCCCAGGTTTTTTTATCCCGGGGCGGGTTGTATTCTATGTGTACTTATTTATTGCTGAATTCCGGGTATGCTTCGAGGCCGCACTCTGAGATGTCAACACCTTCGAGCTCTTCCTCTTCACTGACACGGATGCCCATAACTGCTTTTATTATGCTCCAGGTTACGAAACTTGTTCCAAATACCCAGGCAAAGATGACGCCGATACCGGTGAGCTGAGCCACCAGTGAGCCTTCAGGGTTGGTGAAAGCAACTGCCAGCAGGCCCCATATCCCGACAACACCATGGACAGAGATCGCACCGACAGGATCGTCAATTCGTGCTTTATCCATAAAGACGATGGAGGGAACTACCAGAAGTCCACCGATAACACCTACGATCGTAGCGACCATAGGGGTTGGGGTTAACGGTTCGGCTGTAATAGCAACCAGCCCGGCAAGGGCACCGTTGAGTGCCATGGTAAGGTCGGCCTTGCCGAACCATGCCTGTGAGAGAAGCAGAGCGGCAACCAGACCACCGGCTGCAGCCATATTGGTATTGACAAAGATCATGGAAACGGCATTTGCTTCTTCGATGTTGCTGATCTTTAATTCAGAACCGCCGTTGAAGCCGAACCAGCCGAGCCAGAGGATAAAAGTACCCAGAGTGGCGAGGGGCAGGTTGGCGCCGGGGATGGCTCTAACTTTGCCGCCCTCGTATTTGCCTTTTCGTGCACCGAGAAGCAGAACACCTGCAATGGCCGCGGAAGCACCACAGAGGTGAACAACACCGGAACCGGCAAAATCAAGGAAGCCAAGGCTGTCAGCCAAGGCTGTCAAGAAACCCTCCGCCCCATTTCCAGTATCCTTCTACAGGGTAGATGAAACCTGTAAGAACAACTGAGAATGCAAGAAAGCTCCAGAGTTTCATACGTTCGGCAACAGCACCGGAAACAATGGACATGGCCGTGGCAACAAATACGACCTGGAAGAAGAAGTCTGCCATTGCGGAATAGTAAGTTTCGCCGCCACTTTTCAATACAGCATCGGCGGCATTGTCAGCCCCGAGTAGAAAGCTGAGTCCCGGAATGAAACCATTGGGTCCGCCTCCGTACATAATATTATACCCAACAAGCATGTACATGATGCATGCTATAGAGTAGAGAGCGACGTTTTTGGTCAGGATCTCAACCGTATTTTTGCCGCGGACCAGTCCGGCCTCAAGCATGGCAAAGCCGGCTGCCATCCACATGACCAGCGCGCCGGACATAAGGAAGTAAAAGGTGTCAATTGAATAAGCCAGATTGATAAGTGTGTCGCCTACGCTGGGTTCCTCGGCAAATGCCGGGGTAGCCGAAACGGCTGCCAGGATCAGCGTGGCGAGTGTGATTTTTTTACGCATTTTATTGTCTCCTCTGGATAAATTGTGAGCACTGATTTTGTTAATATGTTTACAGTGCGTCATTATCGGTTTCGCCTGTTCTGATCCGACACACTTTTTCAACCGGCAGGACGAAAATCTTTCCGTCACCGATTTTTCCTGTCCGAACCGTGCTTACGATAGTGTCTACGATCTTGTCGACCATGTCATCTGCAACAATGGTTTCCACTTTGATCTTGGGGATGAAATCTACTACATATTCAGCTCCACGGTAGATCTCTGTGTGGCCTTTCTGTCTGCCGAAGCCTTTGACTTCGACCACGGTCATGCCGTGAATTCCCAAGTCGTGCAGTGCGGCTTTGAGGTCATCAAGCTTGAAAGGCTTGATGATGGCTTCAATTTTCTTCATGGTTATCTCCTTTTTTATAGTGTGATAAAAAGACTCATATTTTGCTGTTGTACATATCAAGTAACGTGCCAACCTTAATGTGGCTGAATGTTTTGTTTTTAATTGTCTGTATTTGTTAGTTTTTTGTATTTCGAAACTGTTAGAATCGCTGGCGGGTAAGTGTAAAAAGTGTTACATTTTTGGAGTAAAGTGAAGAAAAAGCTTACAATTATGTATAAAGATGAGCCATTTTTGAAAGGTTGGTGTTGCGATAAGGGTTTTTTCTTTTACATTGACAGGGGGGGGAGAGCGTTGGTATCTTCATTTTTAGTAGGCATTAGGCCTTTTTATGGTATTTTTTATATTCTTGATTAATGAATCAGCCTCTCTTCGGGAGGCTTGATAAATATGGAGAACAGTTAATGAGTATTAGAGAGGACGCGCTGGCAGGAAGAAAAACTGAACTGCTGGAATCATGCGCGGAAAATGAATCGCTGGATATGAATACACTTCTGTCCGGTGTAGCCGAAGGTGTTATAGCTGTACCTAAAAACAGGCACCACAATTTTGAAAAAATAATGGCCATTG
>CAMYJP010000655.1:0-1539 GCA_947258675.1 uncultured Desulfobulbaceae bacterium
CTGGAAGACAATTCTTAAGGGATATGACTCGGATTGGTGGATACCAAAGACATCTCTGGCCTTTAAAGATGTCGACTATCAACAGCTTCCATCTATTTTAAACGATTTAAAAGCAATCAACTTTGAAGAAAAAATGGAAGTGAATACACTCTCCCTTCTTTCATTTTCAGATCAAGGGGAGACACACCTTCAGTCGTTTGCGCTTGATTCGCATGATCAGCGTAAAAGCTGATCTATCAAATCACAGACAGTGGGCAAGGAAAAGCAATCAGATTATGCAACAAGTTTAACATCCTGATAATCAGACAAGTCCTGTCCTTCCCAGACGTTATGACGTAATGTCCAAATCCCGTTCTCTTTTTTCCATAAGTGATCTGAACGCCAGCTATCGATAACCTGCCAGAATTCCTGTTCTGAGATGTCAATGAAATCAAGAAACTCTCTAAAGTATTTTTGAGGAAATTCCCCATCGAATTTTTTTACCAAAGAGCAACCTTCCTCCCTGGTGATCTTTTCATCCCGAATTTCATGGGCACTGTCGGCGGTTGTCCGACCGATTCCGAACTTGATGTATGCCAGGTGATAATGAAAACCATCTATCCGGTCATCCAGACTGGCGTATTTTGAATAGGTTCCCTCAGATCTCTCCGTATTTGGCGAGAAACCCGTGTTCTCCATGCAGTAATAAAAGTTCTCCTGCGGGTCCCAATATGTATAGTAACCAAAGAAGTGAATTTCTGTTTTATTTTCTTGGATTTTCTTATACTCCGGGGCCAGATATGGGTGCAGGTCTTGTTCAGAAAGGCCATGTTGCAGCCAGAAATTAGGTGACCGCCCTGAAAAATAGTGTTTGTCATGGTCTGCAATTTCCCGGGTAGGCCTGAAGGCATTCTTCATATCACCGCCATATTCAACCTCGCCGTTTTCGCCATACATGATTAATGACACATTATGCTGAACAGCCATTTTTAGTGGGAAATTCGTCTGGCCATAAATAAAAGGTTGAAAAGGATCACCTAAATGCAAAAAGGACAATTTAGTCAACAGACGGCTTACTTTACCATTCGGGGTACCCAGGACATGGTCGAATCCGCCGATTTTTATGAAATTATCAAGATTTTTCCTGCCTATTGCCGTGGGTCGAAGCGGCGCCCAAGTCACGGTTAAAGGATTCATCCCATATTTATATTTCAATTGATGGGCAACAAATCCTCCATCTTTTCCACCACTGACAGGAACAATAACGTCATAAGATCCGTCATTCTTCCTGTGCAGATCACATAACTCCATGAGTTCTTTTTCTCTTTTATCCCAATCGACCTTTTTCTTGAAATCGGAAAAATTACAGGCACTACATATATCATTTTTATCAAAGCTTATGCGTGGCCTCTGGTTGGAAATCGTACATCTTTTGCAGAATTTAACCTGCTCGGGAAGATTATACATTTTCAGCAAATTCCTTTTTTCCATGTTTCAACTCCCTGTAGTAGTCAATAGAAAAACCATTCATCGTAGCATATCGAAAGCCCATTCGAATTG
>CAMYJP010000655.1:1545-2705 GCA_947258675.1 uncultured Desulfobulbaceae bacterium
ACAATGAAAAATATGTAAGTGGTCACGGGGTGCTGCAGATTCGCGCGATCGCGACTGTCCGCGATAGTCCGCTATGCGGGCGGGAGCGATCGCGCGAAGATGCGGTACCCCGGGATCACTTACCACCTAACAGCAACTCGGCCAGCCTGAAATCAATCATGCTATCGATATCTATCGACCTTTCTTGTGGCATAATATAGGCATAAGTCCTCTCCGGCCAGAAAGAGCGTCTCTCCATAAACAATCTGTTTTCGATCAAATCAATTGCCCCATTCAATCGATAAAATACCGGCAGATCCTGCCGGTTGGTTTTGCTTATCTCAGGCCGCAGAAATTGTTTCATGGAGCCATCCGCAGGCAAGGTATTAGACCACCACGGATGATGGTCGACTCCACAGACAGAGATCACGGCCTCGGCTTGTTTATCGAAAAAAAGAGATACGGCATTCCTGATGTCTTCAGCTGTCCTCAAAGGGGAAGTCGGCTGTAGAAGCATAAGTAGGTCATATCTTTTTTGCCTTTCTTCATACCAATCAATGGTATGCGCCACAACATCAACACTCTTGGCCTCATCCGTTGCTAACTCATCCGGTCGTATAAAAGGTACATTTGCTCCATATTGTTCCGCAACCTGAGCAATCTCATTGCTGTCGGTGGTAACCATCAACTCGTCAATACATTGACTTTTCAAAGCAGACGCAATACTCCAGGCGATAAGAGGCTTCCCGCAAAGCATACGGATGTTCTTACCAGGCAGCCCCTTGCTTCCTCCCCTCGCCGGGATGATTCCCAATATTTTTTTCCCTTCAAACATATCCGTGTCCGTGTCCGTGAAAAAAATAATCTTATTATTGTGTTTCACATTTCTTTTCCATTAGCAAAAAAGGCTACAAGCTAACAGGCCCTCGATTGTGGCTCCGTTACCTGGCACAAGCATCCGGCGGACACGTATTTGATTACTAGAAGTCAAAGACCTCATCATACTCAACATTCGCCTTTTCAAACTCGGGTGGGCGACCAATATCCATCCAGTACTCTTTTATAGGAAAAGAGCAGACCTTCTTGCCGGCCTGGATTAAATCATCGAAAAGCTGTGGCATGTCATAGAAGGTATCCTTTGGAACAACATCCAGGATTCCGGGTTGCAGCACGTAGATTCC
>CAMYJP010000656.1 GCA_947258675.1 uncultured Desulfobulbaceae bacterium
GCAAGGCTGTTTTCATCAACAGCCAGGACATGGTCCACTCCTAGTTTCGCTGCCGCAATTGCCAGCAATCCTGTACCAGTGCCAAGATCAAGGACGGTCTTAATTTCATTTTTCTCTGCAGAAATCAGTCCGTTGAGGGCTTCTAGACAGAGTCTCGTTGTTGCGTGAAATCCATTACCGAATATGACACTTGGATCAAGATGAATTTGAGAATGGTTAGATTCCCAAACAGGCGACACTGTTAATGGCCCAACCGAAAATGAGGAAATTTCGCAACCAGTTTCCCAGTCCTTATAATCAAGATCAGCCTGATACACGACCTCACAATTGTGCCGCTGACACAATTCTGTAATGAATTGCTCCTTTGGTTTATGGAAAAATAGGACCGTTGTTGTGCCTTCAATCCAGGAGCCGATCAAATCCTGATCTTCAAATTCAGGTATACTATCAGAGGAGATATGGTAAACATATATCCTCTGATAGGTGGTGTAGGGGGGATGGAGCATAATGAAGGATAGGGTTCGAGGTTCAAGGTTCGAGAAAAACAATAATATATCTAAATTGTAAGCAATAATTAAGTCAAATTACTCGCTCTCAACGAGGTGATTCAATATCAAACCATAAAAACTATCAGTACTTTTTGAACTATAATACCAACCGAGTTGCACCTTACAGCTAGCACAAACGGCTACCTGCCAACTGAAGCCTTGAAACCAGGTAAAAGCAGTGGTCGGTGTTCCGCTATGCCTGCAGCCCTCAGCTTCCACAAAACAGCCTATTTTGAAAGATTCGCCAGCCGGGTTTGTAAATATATGTTGATGATGACCGTCAACTTGTATCTTCGCATCAACTCTGGCGACCTTATTTCTGCAATATTTACAGAGAACTAATTTTTCCGGATTAACATCTTCACCTGCAGACCCCTCGATGGAGCTCAGGATTTGCGATAATCGTTTTGATTCCCCTTCTTTTAAATTATAGGGAATTATGTGCAAAGGTTCTAAGGCAGAACCGTAGAGAGATTTCATAATCTTTCCTTGCCCTTCGAATTACTGGGGAATACCCTATCAAACAGATAACCAATAATAATTTACTATGTGAAAATAAAACTTTTTTTTTGCAATCTGACAACCAGGAAAGTTTTATTGTTGTCTAATAATATTGATTGCTGCTAAACAACCGAATGAAAAATTAATCCATGCCAGAATATCTTTCAAAACCCACCTATAAAAAATTATGGCAACTGTCATGGCCCCTTATTTTAACAATGTTTCTGCTTTTTACAGTGGGGCTGGCCGATGTCTATGTTGCCGGCCGCTTCAGTCCTGCAGTTCAAGGAGCAATCGGTTTTGCGGGTCAGCTCCTTTTTTTCTTTGGCGTTCTAGCCAATGGTCTTGGAGTCGGCTTAGTTGCAATCATCTCAAGACATAAGGGTGGTGGTAATCAAATCGCACAGTGGCATACAGCCAGACAAGGTATTCTCCTGACATGTTTTCTTATAGTCCCTTTTTCACTAATCGGTTTTCTGAAATAGTATTGAGATATTATTTTCTTTCCTTAATACCCCAGGCACTTTTAACAGTTAATGCTGCTAATTTCAGAGCCAGTTCCCAGATGCGTCTTATTCTGCTTTGTTCCGGAAGCACAGCTCTACTCAACTTGATTGGAGATTTTGTATTAGCATTCGGGTACGGACCGTTTCCTGCCTTGGGGCCATCAGGTATTGCAATTGCCACTGTTGCCAGTTCCATTGCCGGCGCCTTACTTGCCCTTTCTATTCTATTAGCACAAGGATTAAATAGTGGAGCCTGGCGGCTTGACAGGATTCTCCTCAAACATCTTATCCGACTTTCCTGGCCTGCCGGGGCATTACAGATGGGCTGGCATCTGGGAAGTCTTGTTTTATATGCAATATTGGGACGTCTATCTTCCGGTGCTGTGGCAGCAACAGCAGCTCTGACAAATGGTCTGCGAATTGAAGCTATACTTTATCTACCAGTATTCGCCTTAAACATGATCGCCGCAGTTCTAGTAGCCGAAATGTTAGGCAGCGGGGACAAGGTCAGGGCGACGGAAACCGGATGGAAGATTGCTGTAGTTGCATCTGGTCTCCTCGCTTTTATGGCATTGCCGGTCTTTGTTTTTTCCATGGGTCAGCAACTCCTGGACGGTCC
>CAMYJP010000657.1 GCA_947258675.1 uncultured Desulfobulbaceae bacterium
AAAAGGGCCGCTAGAGACTGCGCTCGTGGAAAATCCACGTGCCTATATGAAAGGAAAACTGTACTCACTGATGGCGTGTCCCACTCCTTCTGCCAATTTGCCTCACACCTCCTAAAATACCTTACAGTTCCAATCCAACTTACTATAGTAAACAGACCAAGTAATGTTGTTAGAATGAAACATATGTAGAAAAGTATTACCATGTACCTAACTTAACCATAACGTATTCTTCAGCGGCCGAGGTTTTATGCGTTTGTGACACCGGGACGCTCTTAAATAATTAAAAAGCTCAACTGGGACTTTTCTGGTCTTGGTAAGAATTCCTCACCTCTCCTCGTCATATCCTGTCCAGGCGATCCACATTTCCAAGGTACGCGCCAAACAAACCAGTCGATGGCATGCACAACCCTCCGTGGAACTGCCCATTGTAATTCCTCTGCTGTTGGTTCAGCAAAGCCGTTATTGAATTTATTAGGAGCGTCCCGCTTTACCTACGCTTTACACTAAAAAATAGCCACCTGCTATTAAGGCGTAAATAGGCCGAGGCCAATTAGGAAAATGTTCAATCGTTAATCTTGTTTTGAAAAGTAAGATTGAAGGGATATCAGCATGTTCCAAACCTAGAAAATATATGGTTAGGATCACTCCAATAAAAACCAAACCAAGCCCACAATAGAGAAAATTATTAATTTTACTAAAACTGCGAGGCTTATTCTTGTTTTTTATGAAAGGTATCAAAGCAAAAAGACAAACAAAACACGTGAAACCAAGAATCGCATATGCTTCTCCATTATTCATGTTCATTTGCCTTGTATAACGAAAAAGGTCAGTTGACAGAGCCACTCAACAGGGTAGCAATGAAAACTGACCTTATATCTATGAGCTACTTTTCAACAAGCCCGCTGTGGCTCTGGTCAACTGCACCGGCATGTTCGGTGATTACTCCCGGAATTTCATATTCAATGCGGCCGTTTCTCCATATTGGAATCTTGTAATTATTCTTTCTTGCATTATCAGCGACTTTAGCCGCTGCCCGTTTCAAGGCCTTAAATCCTAATATTGTATACTCATTATGTTTTTTCATAGTATTACTCCGATTCATCAAGAATAATGGGAAGATTTCCTGAAGTGTCAAACACAATCCAAGAGTCAGCCAATGGCTTATATATTTTCTCGAAGTTATCCCAACTTCTTTCAAATCTACGTCTGATATCTTCCTCCAGAACATTATGCCCGCCTTGAGCAACCCGCAACTTTACTCTTTCAATTGCAAAGTCAACCGATGGAAGTTTGAGGTAATAAATTATAACTTCATATTGCTGTGCCTTCCATTCATTTATTTTTCTTATGTACACCTTGTCACTCAGGGTCGTTTCAAAAGCAAATGATTCATTTTTTGAAGCACAGTCATCAATATGCTGAATCATAAGCCTGCTTGCCTCGACGGCCATTTTCCTTGGTTGGAACTCATTTTTTGAAGCACAGTCATCAATATGCTGAATCATAAGCCTGCTTGCCTCGACGGCCATTTTCCTTGGTTGGAACGGCGACAGGCCGCTTGCAATCAAGTCTGCATTTATAAAATTCAAGCATTCCGCTTCAATCGGAAGAAACTCATTGGCAAATGTTGTTTTACCAGCACCATTAGGGCCAGCTATGATGTAACATTTCTTTTTCAATGTCTTTTTCCTTTATTCAATTCTCACCGAACGACAGAAACAACCTGCTGGCCAAAAGAGTGATACCGTAGGCCCCTCAGGTTTTCCCAGTCAGGTTAGTTGACAGGTTCAAGTAAGCCGCTAACGAGGCAGAGCCAACATAACTGTCTAATTTGACGTCACAATATATCGTTTCTCACCTCTCGCCACCCTGCGTTTCCTTTACATTTCCTCTTGAGTAATCAATCATCTCTCCTTGTCAATTAAGGTTTTGCAACACCACATTACCAACCTCAACAACAAGGAGAGAATCATGAAGAAAAAGTATTGGTGGTTTGAGACTCAATGGCATTCCAAAATGGATAAATGCATGCAAGTCAACGGCATGGGAAATCGAACCAGAGAATGCTATGCCCGCTACATGCGTTTACTTGTCGAGCACTACGACAAAACTCCGGACCTCATCACCGAAGATGAACTGCTCGATTATTTCGTTTACCGGCAGAATATCACCGGTTGGGCGCCTGCAACTATGCGCATCTGTCATGCCGGCGTTAAATTCTTCTTCAAAAACGTCCTCAAAAGGGACTGGCATCTGCTCAATATTGCCCATGCTAAAAGAGAGAAACGGCTGCCGGCGGTGCTGTCCCGTCAGGAAGTACGAAAAATACTCAGAAATGCCGGGCCGGTCCACAACTACGTCTATTTTCTCACCGTTTATTCCTGTGGTCTCCGTCTTCAGGAAGGTCTGTATCTGGAGACCTCCGATATCAATGGCCAAAGGAATATGATTCATGTTCACCGTGGTAAAGGCGCCAAGGACCGGTATGTGCCCCTGCCGGAGGCAACTTATCATCTGTTGAGGCGCTATTGGGCTTCTCATCGCAATAAACGTCTGATTTTTCCTGCTGTCGGCAGAGACGGACAAGGAGCGCCGACCGCAAAGGTGCCCATGTCCATTGAAGGCGTACAGGGAGCTTTCCGCAAAGCCAAGTTAGCAGCAGGGGTAATAAAGAAAGGCGTCTCCATCCACACCCTGCGCCATTCCTACGCCACGCATCTCCTGGAGG
>CAMYJP010000658.1 GCA_947258675.1 uncultured Desulfobulbaceae bacterium
TAACATATCCTATCCTTTCTATTGACTGTTGATGGCCGGAAAAACTGTGCGAAGTTGTTAAATTAGTCACCCTGCAACACAGTAGGAGTCATTTCATATATTCATAATGTGATGCTAACATTTGAAATAGCTTTTACGCAACCGCATAACGTCGAGCGTGAGCAGCGGCCTATATGAATACCAATCTTGCACGGCCTGTACGTAGAACCGCTATCTCCACGCCGTCTGCTCAACGCTTTTGTTAGCCTGTGCCCATCATATATTACGTAATCTTAGACAAAATTTGCAATGGGGACAGGGCGTTCTGCAGCAAAGTTTTTACGATGAAGTTTGATGCGCTCAATTTCGTGGAGTGTTTCTGCCGTAACATAGCTCTCACCACAATGTGGGCAGCTGATAACAGGGACATTTTCAATAATAAGCAATTTTTTGCCTTTCCCATAACTGCGTGTAAGTTTACGAACTTTTGCTCCCTTTTTTCCGCAATTATCGCAAATCATGATCTTTCCTTCCATTTATACAAGATACACGGTGATAATGAATAGCTTTCCTGTTAGGCTCAACTTGGCAACTGCACCAACCCTATCACCGGAGACTGATTGACCTTCGACTACGTACTTCCATTCTTTCGTCACTGTATCTTTCTGACGTTCGGTAATTTTACCTGTCAAAATGCAACGTTAAATATCAAAAATCGATAATTCATCATCATCCATTTCCTCTTCAGCACGCAATGTCATTACATACTGGCGGGTACGAATTTTTTCCTGCATTCGCTTTAATATGCGATCATACATAAAGTACCCCTATGTGGTTAATGTTAAAACAATGATAAAAGACTAACTGAAATATTGCAATACCTTTGGCATACTGAGGCTAATCGGAGAGCTGACCAGTGCCGCCGACCTATTTCGCGAACAATCAGACCTTTACGAAAAACCGCAATCTTCTCGGCGTCTGGTCAAGCGTATTGTTGGGCTCCGCTATTTTTTGTTACTGCTCAGCCTTCCGGTTCCGAAGGTCGTAGGCTTTTTCTTGCTCGAACCAAATCGTCATGTCTCCATAAAACGGTATCAGCCTCTTGAAGGTTAAAGCCACCCGATCCACAACCTTATATTGAGCTTCGTTCTTCATCTTGAATATTGTTGTAGCTATATTTGGCAAATCATCTGATTTAAAAATCTCAACGGTAAACGGATCCTTTGTGAGCTTCTGTGCAGCTAACCTCATGAAGTGGATCTCATTATCAGTTGGTCTCTCGAAAAACTGTATTTCGACTGCTGCTACCATGGTTAATCTGTATCCTTATCTTCGGCGCCCAACGCCGGCTGTTGAGCCGCGAGAATCGCAGGTATGAGAAAAAAATGTCTTTTTATTTTTTTCTCATGCTGAGAATCGCAGTCGGCTCTAACGCACTTGATAGGCCGAAGCTCAACAGCCGGCGATAGGGTGGATGGCCGAAGGCCAAGCGAGCTTCAGCGAGCGGTCCGCCCTATCGGTTGAGCTAACCTACCGGCGCTGGACTTTTGTACATGCACAGAAATTCACGCAAATCGGCATAAATCGCCCGGTTAGGTTAAGCGACTGGTTGGGCGCGTTCACTAATGTTGAAGAATATTAATCAGATTTCCGAACGGATCTCGAACATAAAACCGACGAACACCCCAAGGCTCGTTTGCAGGGCCGTATTCGATTGATATCTTTGCTTTCGCTACTCGCTTTAGTGCCTCATCAATATCACTGACCTCAATTGAAATATCGGGCACAACCGCACCGGATCCTCCCTCCGAAGCGACACTCAATTGGGGGGTCATCTTCATTTCCGAACCATAGGTTTGAATCCAGCCAAGGTCCATAAGTTTTTCAAGGCCAAGAACGCCACCATAAAAAGCCTTGGCTTTCTCTACATCCGGGGTTGCGATGTTTGCCACGATGCGTTTGATCTTCACGTAATGTTCCTTTGTGCCAACGACCGCCGGTGAGCAGCGGCTTAAATAAATGCCAATCTTGCATGGCCTTCACGTAAAACCGCTATCTTCATCCCGTCTGCTCAAGTGGCATTGTTATGCAGCCTATCACTCGCCGCAACCGAGGTTTCGCTTTCTGGAAGTTCGGTATATCGCCTAAAGATTACCGTATTTGATATGTGTCAGATCTTCAGAGACACGCCACAACTTTTCGGCAACGTCTGAATCCAATACGCCTGGTTTTATTTTCTGTAGCGATGGATAACCCCATATCCCGTAATTCGGGCCATAGAATTCACTCGCTTTAACTGATGGCTCGGTCGCTGCTATTAATTGTGGTAAACACCCTTTGCTAACTGGTGACGCAAGCCAGTGCGCAATAAAGCCGCCGGCCCCGATCGTTTGCTGTCGCTCGGTTGCAGTTATTCCAGGATGGGCTGCCACTGAAATGGCTTTTGCCCCGATTGAGTCAAACATATTCTGTAGTTGCTTCATAAACAATAGGTTGGCAAGCTTGCTATCCCCGTAGGATTTAAATCGGTTGTATTTACGTTTTTGCCAGTCAAGATCATTAAAAACTATGTTCCCGGAACGGTACGCGATACTGCTAACGGT
>CAMYJP010000659.1 GCA_947258675.1 uncultured Desulfobulbaceae bacterium
ATGGATCATCTCCACCCAGAGGATCTGTTTCCCTGTATCCCCAGTCCCATTCAACATTTTTATAACACTTGTCACTGGTTATCATGACAGCTGATTCGACAAAGTCATGCTTGCGGATGCATTCTAAAATGTTAACTGTACCGCTGAGGTTTGTATCAAAAGTCAGCTTTGGGTTATCATATGAATGCCTGACCAATGGTTGGGCAGCTAAGTGAAAAACTATCTGGGGCCGGAATATTTCAAAAAACGAACTGAGTTCTGAATATTCCCTGATATCTCCTGTATTATGGGTAATAAATTTTTGGAGATCGAGAATTTCAAAATTACATGGACTGGAGGGGAGATAAGCAGAAAATCCTCCTACTTCAGCACCAAGTTGATGTAACCATAAAGAAAGCCAAGACCCTTTAAAGCCTGTATGGCCTGTAACCAGCACTCTTTTGTTTTTATAAAATCCGGCAAATGGCTCAGTCATTGTCAATGTAATTGTTTCTGTGAAGGTTTAATACCATCAAAAATCATATTTAATTCTTTATTGTAATCTACTTTTATTCTGAAAAGAGAAAGAAATAATATGAGATAGGCTTTCAAATTAAACTTATTAAGTATTATCGCATCTCGAGAATACCTTAAAGAAAAAGAGAAGTCATAGGATTTCAAATAAACGAGCGCAACTCTTAAATAAATATTGCTCTTTGCAGTCTTTATTTTTGTTTTTGTTGCCCTTTCAGGAAACTCCTTTTTCCATTGTTCCAAGTGGCCTAGTCGGACAGCAAGCACAGCATTTGCCTGAATTTCAGATTTTCTGCTCTCATTCTGCCCATGAATGGTATACTCTCCCAGGACATCAGGCAATTTTAAAAAACGTCCTTCTTTTGCAATCCTTATCCAGTATTCGTAATCCTCAACAGTAACAAAATCCTTTCTCTCAGAAAAGCCCTGTGCTTTTAAAGCGACTGATTTTTTTATTGTTACAGCTGAAGTTGGCAATATGCTGAAATCAAGAACTAACTGTTCGTGCATATCTGTTTTGACAGGACCGTTTTTCATAATTCCGACAGGTTTATCATGCACCATTTTTTTACAGTCATGACAAATAAAAATCACATCTGGATGCTCATAAATTGCATTATGGAGTTTCTCAAGTTTGTTGGGATACCAAAGATCATCAGAATCGAGGAATGCCAACCATTCCCCCGCAGCCTGCATTATCCCTTTGTTTCTTGAGTAAGCTATTATGCCATGATTTTGAACGGTTATAACGCTCAGCCGGTTATCTTTGATCTGTGACAGATAGTTCTTTGTGCCATCGGTTGATGAATTGTCTATAACAATCACTTCATAGTCCGTAAATGTCTGGTCCAAAACAGACTGCAAAGCTCTTTGCAAAAAAGCCAAGCAGTTGTATGTGGACAAATCAGCATACATGGTTAATGTTTTATCAATTTCATCAGTGATATTATTGTTCCATTGAAATCCCATTAATTTCAAACGGTTGATATTATATTCGAAATCAAAATTATCATTCTTCGGAGAATCTCCTACTGCAACAGACAATTCTTTATGCAAAGTTTCCTCTGCTCTCTTTTTTATGAGATGGGCAAGTTGCTCTATGGATAGAGATTGATTGCTTCCACAGTTTATCAGCTTGTCTTCCGGCCATTTGTCGTCATTTTCTGCAAGAAAGTATAATGCCCGCGAAGTGTCGTTAAGGGTGATAAAATTTCTTTTTTGCTGCCCATGAGTTTTTAGTACAAGGGTATCGCTGACAATAGCTTGCCGGCATAGATCATTAAAAACTAATATCCATTTTGTGGCCTCCGGTGAAATCGGCCAACCAACTGCATTTGATAATCGTACATTTAAAACTTTCAGGTTGTTTTTTATTGCATAAGAGTTGGTTATAACTTCACTGAAATAATGACCTATTGCATAAGGGTGTTCTGGAACTGCGGTCTGCTCTTCTGAAAGCAATCCTTTTGTTTTGACTGCACCATACACATGAAAAGTTGAAAGATTTATAAAGAGAATTTTATT
>CAMYJP010000660.1:0-1405 GCA_947258675.1 uncultured Desulfobulbaceae bacterium
TGGCGATGAACAAAACGCAACCGGACAAATTTGAGATCGGTGTTGCTCTTCGCGGTGGAGGTGCTCTTGGTTTTGCCCATATAGGTGCACTGGGAGTAATTGATTCTCTGGAAATCCCCATTGATTATGTCGCTGGTACAAGCATGGGAGGCTTGATCGGAGCACCCATCGATAAGTGATACTGAGCCTTTTCCTCGACATAACGGGCGTCCGCTTATGGCCGTTCCCCGACCCACAAGACACACTTTTCAGCGTCTGCTTTCGAGGCTAATATTCGAATAGAAAATCAGCTGCTATCCCGGTTTATAAACTTCAAAGACATCTATCGTTGGTGGAGTAGACGCCAATTCCTCCAAAGTTACTGCTGTATTCGAGCGTATCGCAGTTCCTCCCGCCTCGGCATCGTTTTTTGATTCCCATAGGCTGAAAGAACCATACTCACTCTCATCTTGAGATATAACAAAATGGATGCTGATAAACCCATGCTGTTGCTTGGCAATTGCAAATCTGACCTGGCTGTGAGTTAGTTTATTCCCGGGGAAAAAGCCATACTGCTCATAGTTTGCACCTCCAGGCACATATGCATCCCCAAAGCCAAACAAATTGAAACTCCTGGCAAACAGAAAAACTACCGATTCAGGCACAAGCCAGGTATTGATTTGCAACATAGGAGCACTGAGAATGAGACCATGCACATCATCAGGATGCTTTGCCGCGTAAAGGACTGCAATGGCTCCACCCATGGAGTGGGCTAAAATGATTCTCTTCTTATGCGGCCGGAGATTCACCACATGGTCAATAAACATTGTAAAATCGTTCACGTAATCATCAAATGATTCCACATGGCCTTTTCGAGAATCCTCCAGCATACGGCTGGAGACCCCCTGCCCCCTGTGATCCATGATGTAAATAGAGAAACCCGTTTTCCGGAGATCAAAAATCAGTTCGGCATATTTGACTAAAAATTCCGTGCGCCCGTTGGAGATGATAAGAGCACCCTTTTCATCCGTGATCTCATACTTTGCGTACCCAAGAACAACTCCTCCTTTCCCGGTGAACCTGCCAAACTCCAGCTGCGCTTTATAAAAGGAAAGAATTTCAGCATCCCGTGCATCTGCTAGATATTGCTCGCTCACTGCTGAAGCAATTCTGGGCGTCACAATAAAATAAAGAACAACCAGAAATATCCACAACAACAAACAGCCCCAATTTTTTCTTTTCAAATATTTCTCTCTTAATAACAGCACATCAAACGAGTCTGGAGTTTTCATCCATATTCATTACTCTTGAGGCGTATTCCCGTTCAGATCCTCATAGATGTACTTTGCTATCTGCCTCGCACAATTATTCACACAGGCACCAGGATCCCGAAAGGGCATATCCTGATGAATTTTTTCGAACAAGA
>CAMYJP010000660.1:1423-2223 GCA_947258675.1 uncultured Desulfobulbaceae bacterium
TAGTTTTCCATGGCAGACTCCACATTTCTGGGCATACACAGAGGCAACATTGACGTTATCGGTATGTTTCAACTCACTACACCCATAATTCGCTAAAAATATGACGACCAAGCTGCAAAACAAAAACGATTTCAATCTACACTTCATTCACTGCCCCTCTAGATTCGTCACTTCAACTATATAATGATTGCTTAATTCTTTCCAATCTGGAGATTTTTTTCATTCCGGATGTTATAATTATTTGTTTTTGATTCAGAAACGATTAATTTTATACTGAGTCAAGAATATTAAGAGAATGCCAAAAAGAACTTGCTCGGATAAGCAACGCTAACGAGACTCCCAAAGAACCGTTTACAGTCGGCAACTAACTCATAACAGCAAAACAACCTGTCCTTCCAGGCTGAAAACGACCGTACAGAAAGACACTGGTAGCCTTTATACCTGATCACATTCATCCTTGAAACTCTTACAAAGGTTCCCGAGCTACACTGACGAACTCTATATCTGGCAGAATAAGACAGGTTAGGCGGCCACCATATACGGCACCGGTGTCGATACCTATTTTATTAGGTTCCACCCTGGGTGTTTTAAAGGGAGTATGACCGAACACCACCCTTTTGCCAAAATTGTAATCCGATTTGATAAATAGTTTCCGGGCCCAAAGAAGCCAGTCCGTTGATTGCTGGGTAAGATGAATACCAGGCTGTAAGCCTGCATGCACATAAATTGCGTGTTCATCTTCCCAAAAAGTCGGGAGATCATAAAAAAATTGGAGATGGTCTGGCGGGAGCTGGCTTTCT
>CAMYJP010000661.1 GCA_947258675.1 uncultured Desulfobulbaceae bacterium
ACCCGAAGTTGCATCAACGACAAGAAGGATTTCATGAGGGGCAGATGATTTTTCCTTACTGATAACCCGTTTTATTTTCTTCAGTTCTTCCATAAGATTGGATTTGGTGTGGAGGCGTCCTGCTGTATCAATAATTACAACATCCGAACCTCTGGACTTCGCGGATGCAACTGCATCAAATGCAACAGCTGCAGGATCAGAACCACTTCTATGTTTTACTATCTGTGCCCCTGCCCGGTCTGCCCAGATTTCAAGCTGCTCAATGGCTGCAGCCCTGAATGTATCAGCAGCAGCGAGAGTGACTGAAAATCCCTGGTCAGTGAACCGTCTGGCAAGTTTTCCAATAGTTGTTGTCTTACCGACCCCGTTAACTCCAACAGTGAGGAGCACATACGGATCTTCACCTGCGCTCATAATCGGATGTCCCTCTTTTAGCAGTTTCCCTGCTTCTTCCTTAAAGGCCGATGTCAGGTCACGTTCATTCTTGATCTTCTCTTCCTTTACCCTCTCTCTCAGGGCTTCAGTTATTGTATCAGCTGCCTGGGGGCCAACATCAGCCATAATCAGGAGTTCCTCAAATTCATCAAGAAGTTCATCGTCAACTTTTCTGCCCTTTGCCAGTTTCTCCGTATCTTCAACAAGGGATTTTCTTGTCTTAAAAAGTCCGGTCTTCAGTTTGTCAAATAGTCCCAAGAACGTCTCCTCTTCTACTCCTCATAATATTGAGTTAAACATCGCTCAACGGTTGCTCAACATTGTTTCAGGTTTTTCTATGACAGTGAACGACAGTTGAACAATTGTTGAGCTACTTTTGAACTATGTTCTTGATAGTTAGTAATTCTTTATAGAAAATTTTGAGGGAATTACTGGATAAATTTTACATTGTTCAATAAAAAAAGAAAAGGCAGGAATAATCCTGCCTTTTCACGTTATTTCTCAGTAAATTAGGAAATTTACAATTTAGAAACCGAATGGTTTTGCAAAGAGAATGATAAGGGCTACAACAAGGGCGTAAATACAGAGTGATTCAATCATTGCAAGACCGATAATAAGT
The DNA here is from genome assembly GCA_947258675.1 of uncultured Desulfobulbaceae bacterium. Next base: position 1,055 of record CAMYJP010000661.1, read on the forward strand.
GTTGTAGTGATCTTTCCGGAAGCTCCGGGATTCCTTGCAACACCCTCTGCTGCCCTGGCGAGTCCAATACCCTGTCCAATACCAGTCCCTAAAGCAGCAAGACCAATACCCAGTCCGCATGCCATAGCTGCCCAGCCAAAGTAACCCATTTGAGCATCACTGGCAGCACCTTCAGCTGCAGCGTCTGCGGCAACAGCAAATGGAGCCATCAGGCATATCAGGGTGAGGGACAGTAAAATTGCAGTAGCTATTTTTCTCATTTTTCCTCCTTTCGTAGGTACTTAGTTTACTGTACTGTTTTGATTTATTTAATGTGCTTCTTCAACTGCTCCGGCAAGATATAACGACTGTTTTGATTTATTTAATGTGCTTCTTCAACTGCTCCGGCAAGATATAACGTTGTAAGCAGGACGAATACAAATGCCTGTATCACCGAAACGAGCACTCCCAGCGCCAGTATTGCAGTTGGTACTACAGCAGGCGCAAGCAGAAGAAGAATCAAAATGATCTTATGTTTAGCAACCATATTGCCGAACAGTCTCACCGATAATGTCAACGGCCTTGCAAGGTGCCCGATAAGCTCGATGACAAACATCAGGATCATCAGGGGCAGTGCTGGCAAAGAGCGGATCGGTCCGACAAAATGTTTAATATAACTCAATTTATGGGTCTTGATCCCGTAATAATGCGTAACAAAAAAAACAGGAAGTGCAAGGGCGATCGTTGTATTCAGGTTACCCGTCGGTGCTTCACATCCCGGTATGAGACCGAGAAAGTTGCTGACAAGAATATACATTCCCAGAGTGGCTATAAACGGGAAAAAAGTTCGGCCCATATGACCGATGCTCGTATCAACCATATCAAGAAAGAATTCTATGATCACTTCAACCAGGTTTTGGACACCGGAGGGTATTAATTTAAGAGACCTGCTGGCAAGAAAGGCAATGACAAGAATAATTGCCGTTGCGACCCAAGAGAAAGTTACAAAGGGCGGAATATCAAAAAAAGCCTCATTGTGCGTGATAAGATTTACCGGAAATAAAACTGGTGGTTCTTGCATAATTCTCCTCTTAAAAAATGAAGTTAATGATAATCCAGCATATTACTTCATGTCAACCTACATATTTGCACATTTAAATTTCTTATAGGTCTGTGCAATATACATAAAAAAAAAGAGACCAGACGATAAATCTGGTCTCCTGTATAATTTAATCCGGCAGCTACTTACTTTCCCAGGGCCTCGCAGCCCAAGTATCATCAGCCATGGAGGGCTTAACTTCCGTGTTCGGAATGGGAACGGG
>CAMYJP010000662.1 GCA_947258675.1 uncultured Desulfobulbaceae bacterium
ATTGGTGTAAATACGGTCGGACTCATGCTGGCATCGATGGGTATTCTGCCGGTATTTTGGGCGGCTGTTTTACACAATGCGACAACAATTGCTGTTGTCCTAAATTCAGGTCGAATCCTTTTCAGCGATATCACCAAAGAAATATGAAATGAAGCCAGATTTACATATTGTTATAGCACATATTTTGCCTGGAAGGCTTCGGATTCGTTTTTCCCACCCGTTTAGAAAAGAGGGTGATCTGGCGGAAATCATCAAAAGGCACCCAGGAATTTTTTTTGTAACATATACTTCCATCACCCAAAATCTGGTTGTGAAATATAATCCCAAAGATATCACCACCGAAGAAATTATTCTTAGAGCAAGTCTGGCATTTTCGATGGAATATGATCTTCGTCCGGTTCAAATTCAATCAGCGGAACGCAACGTCGCCTTGGGAAATTTATCGCTATACGCAGGATTTAGTTTAATAATCAGCCATGCGTTCAATCTAATATTCGCCAAATCGCAAAAATTTTCGGCATTGAATATGATCAGCGGTGTCACGACAATTACGGCCGTATTAGATCATGTTTATCAGGATTTCAAGGAGAAGAGGCAGTTCCATCCGGAAGTATTTTCATTGTATTATCTGGTCCTTTCATTAATAAGAGGAAATATATTGAAAGGGGCAACGATTACATGGTTTTTGACCTTTGCCAGACATTTGGTTGAAATGCCGACCGGTTCGCTGGTGGTGAAAACCGTTAAAGCAGATTCAACTTGTCAGGCCCAACCCTGCGAATATGAAGTTACGGTATCCAAAAAGGCAACAAATGGAACGATTGGAAATTTGTTACACATCTTACCGCAGTTGGCTTTAAACACCTACAGAGGCATAAACTCAACCCTTGAAGACGGTCTGCTGCAACAGATAATGGCTGTGGCTGAATCTCACAATGAGGTGATTGAAGGTTTGGAAAATCTAAAAGAGGGAATATTGTTAAAGGTTGAATCTTAGTCCATCGATTCGTAAATACGCATACGTATCTACTCACTCAGGACTTAGGAAACCATAAATTTTCAAAGATGAAAGGGGTAAAATATGGCAATAAGAGGCGAACATCTTACCGGCTTTGCAATCGGACTTGGGGTTTCGGCAGCGGGATATTACATTTACAAAAAAAACCAGGCAAAAGTAAATGCATTCCTGGGAGAACATGGCATCAATATATCTTCGATTTTTGAAAAGGACCTCAAAACGATGACGCTCAAGGAGCTCATTTTTGCTAAAGAAGAGCTTGAAGATCTGATCGCCGAAAAAGAGCATGCCGAAAAAGAAGAAAAGCAATCCAAAAAAATGAAAACATGCCGATCCAAACCGCCACTAAAAACAAATTCTGCTTTAAAACCCCCAGGCTGAAACCCACTCCCAGGGCATCGATGCTGGTTGCCAAAGACAGCATAACCAGGCTGAAACCTTTGGTCGGGTCAGGGCATTCTGTTTCTTCTTCAGCGGGAATTATGCCTTGGCGTACCATGCGGGCACCGATAAACAAAAGCAGACCGAATGCTATCCAGGGACCCCAGGTTTCAGCCCAAACCAGAATGTAGCGGCCCGACAACCAGCCGATAAGCGGCATCATAAACTGAAATAAACCGAAGTGAAATGTCAGGCGAAAGACTTGCCTGGGAGTATAGCATGTTGTCCCAACCCCCAAACCTACCGCAAAAGCGTCAAAGCCCAAGGCAACGGCTATTAAAGCAATTTCAAATATACTTAAAGTCAACGGATATAATCCTGCCTGGTGGATTCACTAAATACCGCTCACATGAGTTTGGGAAAACTGCTCGATCACTTTGAACAAAGGGGCCAACGGAATTATTTTGGTGTTCATGGACCACACGCTGGATATTGGCAAAAGCGAAATATCCGGAATAGTTACCGCCAGCAATAAAGCTGAATAAAAGGTCATTATTGATATTTGTCTTCCTTTTTTCAATGTCGTTGGTTCAAGGCATTTTGGATAACTTAAACATCCATTTATCATTCAGCAAGGTTTATCCCGATGATGGATATTGGCTCGCCACCTGCCGATTCATACGAGAGGCGAAGCTGTAAGTTTTTTTCCACTTCGCTTGTAAAAACAACAATATGTAATTATTCTTATTTTATAGTTGGCATAGCCGTGTAAAGCTTTATCAGAAAAAAAAAGCTTTGCACAACATGATGTCACTAAGGAGGTGTTCGATGAACACACAAAATAAGGTGCCCCAAAAGACTATCGATCCGGTATGCGGCATGGCGGTCATCGCCGGCACGACCACCATTCTAACCACCATCAAGGGACAAACATACTACTTTTGCGCCGAGGGCTGTCGCAAAACTTTTGAGGAAAATCCGCAAAAGTTTCTGGATCCCAAACCCCAAAAGCGCAAAGGCATCTGGGGCCGATATATGGATCGGTTGCAGAAGGCAACCGGCGGTAAGGCGCAGAAATGC
>CAMYJP010000663.1 GCA_947258675.1 uncultured Desulfobulbaceae bacterium
GTTAGCAGGGATAATCATAGTATTATTTTCTTTGGCCAAATTTCCAAACTCTGCTATATATTTTTCAGCTACTCTCAAGTTTGCGGCAGTTTCTCCCCCGGTCAAACTTAAAGATTCTGCTACTTTTTTGATGCCGTCAGCAGTTGCTGTTGCAACCAGTTCAATTTCTTTTGCCTGCCCTTCAGCTTCATTAATACGCTTTTGTTTCTCCCCTTCTGACACTTCAATGGCCTCTTTCTTTAAACCTTCAGCCCGGTTTATCCGGGACTGTCTGTCACCCTCGGAGGTAGCTATTGAAGCACGCTTCTCCCGCTCTGCTTTCATTTGTTTTTCCATTGCTTCCATTACCGTTTTCGGTGGGGATATATCCTTAATCTCGTAACGCAAGACTTTGATGCCCCAGTTTTGGGCTGCTTCATCTATCGCTGATACCACCTGTTGGTTCAGGCTCTCCCGTTCTTCAAACGTTCTGTCCAGTTCAATTTTACCTATTACAGACCGGAGGGATGTTTGGGCCAGCTGGCTTGCCGCAATTCTATAGTCGTCAATACCATAAGCGGATAGCTTACTGTCGATAACCTGTATATATAGTACGCCATCGAGTGATACAGAGACATTGTCGGAAGTAATACAATCAAGGGGTGGAATCTCCATAACCTCTTCCTTAAGAACACGCTTGTAGGCGACCTTATCAATGAAAGGAATAAGAATATGAAATCCTGCGCTAATAGACTTGCTGTACTTGCCAAGTCGTTCTATAACGTATTCTGACCTTTGTGGTACAACAATGGCCGTCTTCATTAATATAAGAACTACAATTACCGTTAAAACACCGACAACAATCAATGAATCGTTCATTTCCTCTCCTTATACAGGTTTAACTTTAAAAGTAAGTCCATCTTCGGACTCTTTTTTCTCTATTAAAACAGATTTTCCTTCTTCAATCTCCTCATTTGCAGTAGCTCTCCAAAAACTACCCATAACTTTAATTTCACCAGGCATATTAGGCGCTATTTTCTTTGTCACGATAGCTGTCTTACCAATCTTCGAATCTGTGTAGTGATCATCAATATTATCCTGGGTCTTCCCCCTGAATATCTTCATGCTATATTTTCGTAGTGTAAAAAGTAGAATTAAAGATGCCACTAAAAAGATTATTATTTGGTTTGTTAATTCAATATCAAATAACCAGACAACAATTGCGGCAATCCAACATCCAGCTGTAAAGAAAATTAATATAAATGCTGGCATTATCATCTCGGCAATTAAAAATGCAACACCAATAAGAAACCATATTAGTGACGGTGAAATAGTCATTTTACACTCCTATAATTTATTTTCTCATTTTATTATTTGCGCACAACGTCTCAGACTGATTTGAACATTAAATAATATTGAGAGCCAAGTTCATCACCACAGGTTCGATTTCAAGTGTATTCGATGGTTATGTACTTTTCTCAAATGTTATCTTCATTAAATCCGGATGTAAAAACTCGTAATTTAAAGTTTGTTTCACTTTTTGATTGCTGATTATTTTAAATGAGTTAGGACCTGAATTAACAAACTCCGGAGGAGGAACCCCTATGGATATAACCGCTTGAGTATAGAATTCCTTTTTAGTGGGATGAGTATCAGCGCAACAATTAAAAACTTCACCCCAAACTTCTTGCTCGACAATTTTACTGATTATTCCGATGCAGTCATCTCGATGAATAAGATTTACCTGAGAGTCAGGATTATGAACAGGCCTTCCAGTACTAAAAAACTTACCGGGGTTCCGACTGTAACCAATTAATCCTCCAAACCTGACAATTGTGGTTTGGAATTTACTGCTGTTTCTAAACAGGTTTTCAATTGTCAGTAAGGGACTTAGTGTTGATTCTTCACCATCTGATTCTGATATTGTTTTATTTATGTTTTCATAAACTGAAGTAGAACTGACAAATAATGCTTTTTCTATTTTTGATTTTTCTATTTCTTTTATCAGGTTGCTAAAACCCTCTATGTTCTTTGACGGTATGTTAATTATTAAGACATTTGCCTGAAGGAAAGTTTGAATGTTACTGGACAACCTCTCAATATCAATGACGAATGGTTCAGCTTTGACAGGCGTTAATGCTGATATTCGACTTTCTGATGTTGTCGAAGCCTTTACAAAATTGCCCATCATAACAAAGTGCTCGGCTAAAGGAAGCCCAAGCCAGCCACTTCCTAATATGCTTATCGTTTTAATAGTAATACCTCTCTACGTATTCAAAGGAGCAACTTGTTGCGAGTCCTGTTGCGGGCGCTTGTTATCTGATAATCCAGCCTTTGTTTTTGACATATATTGAATACCGATGACCTCACCAATGCCGAAGTCGCTGCCGATGCTCAGTAGACTGTTTTATAAATATATTGAGTAAATCTAAAAAAACTGGCCTTAACTTCTTATATTCATGCTTATGATCATACTTGTAATGGCTCTGATAACTGTAGGTTGCAAAAATCAATCCCAAATAACCATTAATTACATTTTCGTCTATAATCTACCCAGCCTCCGGAAAATT
>CAMYJP010000664.1 GCA_947258675.1 uncultured Desulfobulbaceae bacterium
CGCAAATCATCTGTAGTAAGGTGGATTTACCACTTCCATTGCGGCCGATTATTCCAAATGATTCCCCTTGATGAATTGTAAAAGTAACATCTTTGACGGCATCAAATGGGCGGTGATATATTTTACCTCTTGGATGAAAGGTCTCTTTCAACCGATCTTTTTGTGAATCAAATAAATAATACGTTTTCGTGAGTCCTTGAACTGCGACTGAAATATCTCTATCCATGATATCTCACAAAACATCAGAAAATTGGGGTTGTAAACGTTGAAACACCACAATCCCAAAAATGAAACAGGAAATGGAAACTGCCCAAAAATAAAATGTCAGGATGGGCCGGTCCCAAAAAGGAATAAAATTAAAAAAAGAATCTCTGTACCCCTGAACAATGTAAAACATCGGATTCAGTTTGAGTATGTATTGTACTTTTGTCGGCATAATTTTTATGTCCCAGAAGATAGGCGTTGCCCAGAAACCGACCTGCAGAACAAGAGCAATCACCTGGCCTATATCCCGTATAAAGACATTAAGCGCAGCTACTAACCAGGTAAGGCCAGACACAAAAAATAACATGCAAAACAAGTAGTACAAAGCTTGAATAAAATAAACGGAGATCGGCATGCTTTGCAAAACAATCAGACCGATCAATATACCCATAAAAATTGTATGGGCAAACAATGATGAGACCATCTTGACAACAGGAAGAATTTGAGAAGGAAATAGTGTTTTCTTTATGAGATTGGCGTGTCCGACGATAATGTTTGTTGATCCGGACAGGATGTCGGCAAAGGCGAACCAGCAAGTCATACCAGCCGTCAGCCAGACGACAAACGGAACGTTGTTCGTTGGTATGACCCTGAAACCAACACTGAAAACCACCCAAAAGACGAAAATCAACACAATAGGATGAATAAAGGTCCAAATAAGTCCGAGTGCAGAACCTATATATTGCGACTTCACCTCCCTCTTAGCCATGGACACAATAAGACGTCGATTGCTCAGTATTGATCGTAAAAAATTAATCACTTTCCCCATACAGAATTCTTGTAGAACCGTTCTTTACTTATATTTTTTATATTTGTTGTTGGAAATCGCGAAGAAAAATACCAGCCGGCGAATTGAACCGCCTGCTCACTTCCACCCAGTTGCCACAAAAAAAATTATAATCCTATGTTCTGACAACAATCACTGATAATTTTATGTATATGTGAAAAAGCTTCGTCAGTTGTACTTCAGAAATGTGGCCACCGATTACAGGGTATCCCTTAAATACCGGCTGCATGTGCATTGGTTTCCACAATGGACGGGATTCGATATTGTTTTTACCCAATTTTCCTATGACATTATGAATGTCTGTCCCAAACTCCTCCGACTCCACTGTCATACAGGTCAACCAGCGAGTTGAGTATAACTCATCAGGTTCAGGCATGAAGGTTATACCCGGCAAGTGAGACAATTGACTATTATAATTTTCAAATATTTCACGTTTTTTTGTGATTCTTTCTTGCAAGACTTCCATTTGTCCGCGTCCTATGGCAGCAGCGACATTACTTAACCTGTAATTATAACCAATCTCTTTATGCTCGTAATGCATAGAAGGTTCTTTAGCCTGTGTTGCCCAGAATCGTATTTTTTCAGCTATTTCGGCTTCATCGGTAACCACCATGCCGCCACCTGAAGTAGTTATAATCTTATTGCCATTAAATGAAAAAATAGCTGAATGGCCCATTGTACCAACATGCCTTCCCTTGTACAAAGCGCCTAGGGCTTCGGCTGCATCTTCTATCACTGTGACATCATATTGGTTGCAAACCTCTAGAATCGTGTCCATATCTGCACTTTGACCATAAAGATGAACAACCACCACAGCCTTTGGCAGCTTATTTTTTGATGCACGCTTGGTCAAAAACTTTTCGAGAAGTTCAGGATCCAAATTCCAAGTTTTTGGTTCACTGTCGATAAATACTGGGGAGGCACCAAGATAAATAATGGGAGAGGCACTTGCAATAAAAGTAAAGGTGGAGCAGAGGACTTCATCACCTGGACCTATTCCAGCTGAACGTAAAGCCAGGTGGAGCGCAGCAGTCCCGGATGTAACCGCAACTGCATGTTTAACGCCTAGATATTTGGCAAAAGCTTTTTCAAAAAGCTCAATCTGCGGGCCAAGCGGAGCTATCCAGTTTGTATCAAATGCTTCGCGAACATAGGAAAGCTCGTTATCCCCGATATGTGGCGGGCATAAATATACTCTATCATTCATCTGTTTTTAACAATCAACTTTCCAGATAAGTAAGCTACCTTATTGTCACCAACATCATGACGTACAGTGGTGCCTGCTCCAATAACACTGTTTTTACCGATAGAAACGCCAGGTAAAATGGTAGCCCCTGCCCCAACAAGAGTCCCTTTTCCGACACTAACAGAACCACATAGTGTAGCACCCGGACCAATGTGTGCCCCTGCTTCTATCATACAGTCGTGATCAACAGAGCAACGGGTATTGAGAATGCATTGATCATTTATTATTGCATCTCTGTTGATTACGCAAC
>CAMYJP010000665.1:0-1335 GCA_947258675.1 uncultured Desulfobulbaceae bacterium
GATCTCAGGCGAAACATTCTTATGGCTGGTCCTGCAGCATGTCTTGCCCAAGGGGTTTCGACGGGCACGTAATTTTGGTTTTCTGCACCCCAACAGCAAACGACTGATTCGTTTGATTCAGTATTTGCTGAACCTTGACCCAAGTCGCGCATTGGCGTTAATGAAAAAACGGCCACCATGGCAATGCCCTTGTTGCGGCGGCAAGATGAAGGTGCTTGAAACACGGTTGCCACCATTGTTCACCCAGACAGGCTCGACGATAACGTGATTAGCGAAGCGACTTTGATGATGTAAACGAAAACATTAAGCGGTAAAAAAACCAGTATCAGTACTGATGGCTGCGCTTGGAATAAAAACAGGCAAGATGACATAAATTATCCAGTGTCATCCCCGAATCGCAACCAAGGCAGCGGGTGGTACAAGCATTGATGACTGACATAGGACGATGAGTCTTTAGATACCAGCACACCTGCAAAAGATATTTTCTATTAAACCTTCCTGACTCAAACCATCGGGCTTGTCCAACAAACGGTTCAGATCGTGGATCGCTCCGCTCTCACGATCTAACCTTATTCGTTAGATGCATTTATTTCCTCCCAATTGCGACATAATTCATTGTCACAGGAGTAGTAGATTTCCTAAATCCATTATTTTCAGCGATATTTCCATAATATTTCGTGGTAGTTACTGTGTGATTGTATACAGAGAACAAATATCCTTCACTCACGGCATTAATACCATTTGTAACCATTGGAGGTGCTGAAAATGGTGAAACATATGAAAAATCAAAATTTCTATAGTGCTCGCTACCATTTACTATCTGGTGTCCCCAACAGATTTGATACCCATCACTGAAATCTGAACACCAGTTGTTTCCATTTGTTTTAGGTTTAGAAATTCCTGGCTTACCATCAATCCCATTTCTTCCATTGGAGCCATCCTTACCTTTAAATGATCCATCTTCCTTAAACTCTCTAAGGAGAAGCTCTCTAAATTCATTTTCATTAACTATATTTTTAGAAATTGTCTTCATTTCAAGATCAGTAAGTTTTTCTCTCGATTCCGTAGCCACCCACGTGATTGCAGAAGCTCCGACAGCTGCAATAATGCCAATAGCAATTTCCTTGACCATAACTCCTCCTTGTAATATTACGAGCATCTAACTTATATTAGTGGGAAATAAGAACCCGATATGAACCGGGGAAAACACCTACAATTCCTTAGTACAATCATGAATATACTTCATGTTTTGGTTGAATATTGAGTCGCGTAAAGAGGAATTATTTCCCGTTTCCATGATTTCAATATTAAATTGAATTTCCCTTTTTAGCGAGT
>CAMYJP010000665.1:1343-2079 GCA_947258675.1 uncultured Desulfobulbaceae bacterium
TATTTCCCGTTTCCATGATTTCAATATTAAATTGAATTTCCCTTTTTAGCGAGTCAAAATAGTCCTTTTCATCACAAAGGAGTGACCGTTATGGGCACAGGCTGTGTGAAAACTCAAATATTCTTCTCTTCACAAAAAATCGGCTTTGTGAGAAGTCGCGTAAGAAGAGATCTCTCAAAATGAATGGTTATGGTATTCATGTTTTTTCTGATATTTTGAGTTTTCACACAGCCTGGGCACACTCCCGCTGTCTACCCTGAAAACCTGAAAGTCAGCTTTTGACTATTACCGATGCAAGATACTCAAATAAGTGTTTCCGCTTTCGCGACAGACCTGCCGTTCGAGGCCAATAAGCTAAAGGACAGCAACGGGTCGATAGCCGCCTGACTATAAAATTCTCAATAGTTTTAGCTTAATGAATCTTTTTCACTTAATACACCCGCTCACATCCTATTAATACTAGCATGGGCGCGGCTCCAACCCCCCGCTTCTGAGGTGATCGCTTTCGTGGCTGTCGCACTTCGGGCATCTGACCCGTGCAGCTGCTATTAATGTCCAACGGCATTCAGTGCGCTCAATAACGCTGTCGGTGTCTTCCATGCCCCGCGCTCCTGCTTTATAAACCTGAGATGGTAGATTAAAAGAATGGATATGGGTTAAGTTTTAAACCTAAAAAGATGCTGGTTTGCGACTCTGTGTAATTTGACAGCTCATTCATAGGCCCCACATGAACTTT
>CAMYJP010000666.1 GCA_947258675.1 uncultured Desulfobulbaceae bacterium
AACAGCGTATTGGCTTCTCCCATCAACTCAGAGGATTTACCCTCGACGATGCGCTTGACTATGTGCGCTTTCATCTGGATCGTTGCGAGGCTCCGGCCGACCTGTTCAGCGAAAATGCCATAAAAACTCTGTTTCACTTTGCCCAGGGGCTGCCCCGGGTGATCAACCAGATCGCCATGCATGCGCTGATCCGGGCAGCGGTCGCAAACAAAGATAGAATCGATGAAAACTTCCTTAAAAATTACGTGCTGACCAATTCGCTGTTTGATTCCAAACTCGATGAACAATAACCTTTGTCAACAATTGGGAGAATACTGATGTAAATGTCACGAACTGGGGTCGGGCCACGGTAAACGCTTTGCAATTAAGGATGTATGCTAAAAATAGTCCTGTTTTTTTGGCCTAAAGTGATGTTTTTGACACCAAAAAGGGCAGTTTAAGAAAAAGCCAATCGCTGGACTTGCAGCAAGCCGCCTTTTACCTTAAATGTATCTTTTCGACAGCAAAAGGGTATTCTAAGGCCTAAGAACGGCCTTGTTTTTAAGCTGATAGCCTAATTGGCGGCTTTCTACCTTGGTCTGACCCCAGGGAAGACAGCTTTAAGTGGATGTCGCCAAGTACTAAGAATCTGTGGTTAGCATGACACTTTGTCATATCCGGACACACTGTAGCCTTTTTTGGGATCATAAAAAAAAATAATTGATATAGAGCGATTAATTTGAACAAAAAGTGGGGATTTTTGGCATTATCCACAACCGCTGAATATGCTAAGATTATCGTAGACATGAATCTGCTATTGTTCGTTTACCTCAGCCGGTCTGCCAATGTCAAACCAAAAACCGAAAGAAGGTAAACTACAAGCATAGATGCTTGTCGGACCAAATTTATTAACTTATTTAGAATCAATGAAACAAATGTTAAACGAGGTATTGTTTAGTTAGAACCACCTTTTTGATGGCAAAAAAGAGGTTTTAAGGAAGAACAATAGCTGTAATTTTCCGCAAAGTCCGTAAATATTCGGGTTTTATTTCCTCAAAGATATTATGAATTTCATTTCACAAAATTAGCAATTTGTTTTCATATTACTTACTCTGTACTCACTTCGTAGAATCATCTTATCATATTGATTTTACGTATGTTTGACTTCATTTCAACCATTGGCACACCTATTGCTCTACATCTTTAATACCTGACCTGGGCGCATATGATTCTGTAACACCTATCTGGAATGGTGATTAATAGTTTTAATTAAATATGCTAGAAAAGGATAAGGTCATGGCAAAAAGCCATAAAAAGCCTGATGAAAGCAATGGTTCTGGAAATGATACTACCGTCAAAGAAGAAGTCATTGCCGAAAATCGAAAACAAGTAATTACAAGCAATGATTTCGAGAATGATTCCAGCAGCAAGGTAAAAGAGAAAACTTTGATTCTCTTTAAGGGCAGAGCAAAGAAAAATGTAGACGAAACAATCAGTTCACCAGACAGATATGTAAGCCGGTTTCACTATACAACGAAAAATATGTATACATGCCTTGAATTATGTTCGCATTGTAAAAATCCTACTTTGTCCGCTTTTCGTGGCGCTGTGATTGACAGTGCCCTCGATTATCTCGAAGGCAAGCGGGTACTTATAGACCAGAAAAATGATCCGATAAATATTTTTAAATATATTACTTATCTGCTGGCAATCGCGGCAATCACGTACTTCTTATTATATCCAGTCTTATCCGCTTTTATGATGTAGATAATCAGAAGTCATATTTGTACTTCTATTCAATTCAACTTGGGACGGATGAAAGGGAAGTTCCTTAGATTTACATTTTATAGCAAAATGAGAGGATTTGCTCACTTTTAAATCAATGAATAGGTATTTTCTTGTGCTAATTTCTCCCCGCGCTTAACCGACAAACTCACCGCTGTTTCTGAAATATTCAACTTCCAGCAAAGCGCGGCCATACTGATCCCCAACTCCCGGCAGTCCCAATGATTGGGAATTAGTGCCCACACCGATCGGTGAGGAAAACATGGGGGTCGCAACTGATGATGGTATTAATTGACACAACGGTATGGATTGATTTTTTTGCTGGAAGACAACTGCCGCATGTAGCAGTTCTTGAGAGCTTAAT
>CAMYJP010000667.1 GCA_947258675.1 uncultured Desulfobulbaceae bacterium
CTTTCACCTAAAGCCATGTTGTATTCATTGGTGCCTCTTTCATCGCAATTACCTTCGATAAGGACTTTTGCAGCCATATTTGTAGCCAAGAATTCACCATTTTTTTCGATACGTCCTCTCTGATCGGCCCGAATGCTGGATTTATCAAAATCATAATATACGGGCACAAGTGGAGAGTGTGTTCTTCCTTCCAAAACTTCATACTGTGATCCCAGTTCTGCAGCTCCTCTTGAATCCAGAGATTCAGCCTCAGCAGCCATACCGCTTTCATATATGCTTTTTTCAGCTTCCCCTTCCTGAGCAGAAACAGTTTCTAATGGCTTGGCCGGTAATGAATCGACATCGGTTTCTATTTTCTTTTTACTGCAACCACCCACAAAAAAAGATAACATCATTACAGCCACCAAAACAAAAAACGCACGAAACAATTTTTCCATTTTTCTTCTCCCCTAAGTAAAATAAGCCTCATTTAGAAATGACACAGAGAATAACTCAATTAGCAAAAAACTTCGTTGAAAGAATTCAATTTAATCGGTTTTTTTTCAACGAGGTACTACACTAAAGAAATCCTTTTCGGAATTCAATGTTTTTTTCATGCCTGATAAATTATCTTGCAAATTTCTTTTTGATATTCTTAATAATGTAGCCATGTAATTTTATGGTTAAAATATAATAAACTTCTAAAAAATAGAGTGAAATTAATTATGGGAAAGAACAAATCTGGAAATCAATCTACCGACTTTGCCAAACAAATGTTGTCCAAAAATGATTATGGCACCTATTTCGGTGTTCCCCAAAAAGTGCTGGATCAGGTTTGGAAAAACCTGACCGCTGCTAATGGCAATTCTGTGGTTTATGTGTCCATGGAAATCGGTGCGGATCTTGATGTCTACAATCCCGTAAAGGACCATCTCATATCAAAGAAGATAAGTGGAAATATAAATCAGCAATTGGATTTATTTATCAAACGACATCTTATCGGTCCGACTAAAATCCCTAATTACAGCGGTGGCCTGGGAATACTTGCCGGAGACACACTGAAAAGCATGGCTGACTGTAAAATTCCAGTATTAGGTGTGTCCCTCTTATATAGAAAGGGCTATTTTTCCCAGTTGGTCGATTCGCAAGTGGGACAGATTGCCTGGGCAACTGAATGGGACCCCGAAGCTACACCGGGATTATATCTGATAAAAAACCCGCAGTATCCTGATAAATCACTTAAACTTAATGACCAAGCTGTTTTCGCATACGCAAACCTATGGTTAAAAATGGAAATAAACGACAACCTCGATTTTTTTATCCCGGAAATTCTTCTCGACTATAGTATCGACCAATCTCCAGAATGGATAAGAGACGCGGCCAGCCGGTTGTATGATTCCAGTTCTGAAAAAACTAAAGCTATTCAGAGGCGCATGTTAGGCGCAGCTATCGTCCCTCTTATGGAAATGTTAGGGATAACCTCAAACACAATCCACCTTAACGAACAACATGGTGTTGTTGTTGTTTTGCAGTTTATCGCCAATTATCTTCTCAATAAGCTTGGCCCTGATTACCAGGAAGTTACAACAGACAAAGATATAATTGAAGCGGCTCAGGAGACTGCACAAAAAATTGCTTACACTATTCATACACCTGTTAAAGCGGGTCATGATCGATTTGAGAAGAGAACATATGCAGGGTTAAGTCATTCTTTCTGCCAAAAGATTCTTGATCTTCTGGCTCGTGATGATGACCACCATCATTTCTATAACTTCACTTCGCTGGCAATGAAAGTAAACAGGTCTACCAACAGTGTCAGTCGATTACATCGTGATGTGACAAAAAAGCAATTCCCTCAATACGCAGATAAAATTACTGCGATTACCAACGGAGTACATCATCTTACCTGGATCAGTGATTCAAAGGCTGAAATTTTTGACACTTTCAAAGAGCTGAAAAATTGGCGAAACGACCCTAGTGTATTTTCTAATACACTTTCTCTTATAAAGGACAATAATTTTCGATCAAAACTTGAACTGGCGTGGGCTCATGATTCAGATATACTCGCACGTTATATAAACGAGATGTTTATACGTCACCGAGCACAGATATCTGAAACCTGGATCGATCCTGCCAACTTTTTTTCATATCTGAGTGAAAAAGAAGGTGCGGTTGATCCCAATGCGTTAACTCTTGGTTTCGCAAGAAGATTTTCTACCTATAAACGGGCTGATCTTATTTTTGAGAATATTGACACCTTGGCTGATATTATCGCCACCTATGGAAAACCAGTAAATTTTCTTTTCGCCGGTAAGGCCCACCCGGCAGACGAGCCTGGTAAAGTAGTTATAAAATCAATACTCGATATTCAAAAAGAATTTTATTTTAAAAGCAAAGGATTAGCCAAACTTATATTTATCCCAGGCTATGATATGCACATTGCTAAATTAATGGTTGCCGGTGTGCACGCATGGCTAAATAATCCCAAGCGTCCTTTGGAA
>CAMYJP010000668.1 GCA_947258675.1 uncultured Desulfobulbaceae bacterium
TAACGAGTCTGTAGAATAAGTCCCCGGAGAGTAAAACCATATTGATTTAGAGGGTCCCTTGACCCTTCCTTAATCCGAGATCGTTCAATACAGTTCATTTTCAGCATCCGTTTTTTTGATCATTCCCTCCCGTTTTTTCAGTGAGGGGTTATTCTACAGGCTCAACGCAAAGTTGAGTGACGAGTACCACTGAAACATATGAATATGCCTCAAACTAATTTGCATTCCTCAAAACAATAACATGCCGAAAAAGCTCCCTGTGGTGCTCGCTCAAGTCCACTCTGTTGTTATATGCTTTTATTATGATATATCCATGTCAGCCACATCAGTAGCACAATAAATATACACCAAACGGCAATACGTAATGGACGCAACTTTCTTTTTCTTTTTTTATTTTCTGCTTCTATCTCTTCTGTAGACATTGGATTATTAAATCCACCAGGACGGTTGTCTTCATATTCAGCTATAACTCCATTAACAACCATTGAAAAAACAACAACTCCAAAAACAAGCCAGAAAGGTATCTCGATAAATAAAGTAAAAATAAAAGCAACAACTCCGGCAATTGCCAAACCTGTGATTGCATATTTAAGATCGATAATTTTATTCATTACTCATATAACGCTAAATTGTCCGATGCAAGCCCTTGAGGATAATAACATGCAACAGGATGCTTTGAACATGAAAAAATATGGCCAGCCAAACCAACACCGCTGGTTTGCATTCGAGACCAATGTTTTGTTAGGCAATTATTGTTCAGAGATTTTTCCACGTTAGCATACATAACTCCTATATCGATTTAAGGTTGATCAGAAGCTGACTATTCATGTGCAGGACCGCGGTTTATGCCTTATACCCTCGCTTGATCATTTAATACTTTTTTCAAGAAAATGGGATACGCCACCAAAGACACAATGACCATAACAAAAGCAATGGTCAGGAATAGCGGTTTGTAACTAAAATCGTTGGGCAATAAAAGAATCAGAGCAATAGAAATTGCACCGCGCGAACCCGAAAAATTCAATAACCAAAAGTCCTGATGTGTAATTTTTTCTTTTTCAATACGCAAAAGTGGTCTCAGAACGCCAAGTGCAATAAAACGTGACATAAATAGCATGATCACACAGATAACCACAAAGGTAGTAGTTATGATCTCCAGTGATGCATGTGTGAAAAAGCCTGCCCCAAGCAAAAAGAAGAGAATGCTGTTGGCAATATAATCCAGATAATCCCATATCTGCTCTTGGGCAGCTTGCACCTTGTCATTATTTTCATCGGGAATGCGAGAGCCCCTGCAAAGACAGCAAGTACGCCAGGCAAATGGAAAGTCTCTGCAAGGAGGAAGCTCGCAAATGAAAGGGCAAGGGTAATATTTACGGTAAGCGATGGGGCTTTATTTCTCCATACACGCAAAAGAAATCGAGCAAGTCTTCCCAGGACTATTCCCAGGGCAAGAGCGCCTAAAATATTAACAACCAGCTTACCTCCGCTCAGTGTGAGACTAATTTCCGCCGTTTCAAAAATTATTACAGAAAGGGTTGCGAAGACCGCAACAACAAAGCCATCATTAAGGATTGATTCTCCTTCAATGAGCATTTTTCTTTCTGTGCTGATGTCTTTAGCTTCATGCAGAATAGCGCTGACAGCAATAGGATCTGTAGCTGAAACAATAACCCCCAAAAGTAGTGATTCAAGGAATGGAACGTGAAATACTCGGTAGAGAACCAGAGCCACACCAGCCATGCTGATAACAATTCCTAATGTTGCGAGAACCGATGATTCTTTAAGTACCTTGCGAAAATGGTGTAGACACATTTTCTTAGTTGCAGCGAAAATCAGAACAGGAACCAACGCAAAGAGAATGATATTGGGGTCAAGATAAAGTTCAGGGAGATGGAGTAGCTTAAAATGATTCAAGGCACCGTATATCATGCCAAGACACAAAACCCAGATAACACTGGGAAACAGCATTAATCGCTCGGAGTAGTACGAGAGCGCATTAAGGGCTACGAGTCCAGAAATCACAAAAATAATAAGGGTGATTAGTGATGAATCATGCATTTATGATTTGTC
>CAMYJP010000669.1:0-742 GCA_947258675.1 uncultured Desulfobulbaceae bacterium
ATCCGGCTTGAGCGGCGAAGAAGGTGTTCGTGATTTGGGATTTTCCCTGTACGGAAGCACTTCACTCTCAGACACGACACACTTTAAGTATTATCTCGGCATCCAGGAGGGGCAGAAACTCGATACCAGAAATAATGATACGGATCGCTACAACGCCAGGGTACAGATAAATTTCTTTGATAACGAAGGCATGTTTAACTTATCTACCTACATGGACAAGAAGAAAACCATAGCTTTCGGCGCCGGATATGATACCCAGGACGATGTTGCCATTGACTCGGCCACCGGCAACACGATCGATTACACCTTATACTCCCTGGATGCGTTTGCCAATTATCCTCTTGCCAACGGCAGCCTTACTGCAGAGGCGGCTTATACTGACCTGGATCTCGATAGTGCCGGCGCATTAGTTGAACAACAAGACGGCGTCACCTCACTCGCTAGTAGTTCCGCAACAGGAAAAGAAACCCAGGGCAACGGTTTTTATGCACAGCTGGGTTACTACGTCAATAAGTGGCAACCCTGGATTGCGTATGAGCAATGGGAGAGTGACGGCGACAATGGCGCCGGCTCCTGGGATGCGGTAAAAGTCGGCCTGAATTATTACATAAGCGGCCATAACGCAAATATCAAAGTCGGCTACGAGACAGCAAGCAACGATAAAATCGGAGAGAGTGATATCGACACATTCTTGATTGGTTTATACACCACGTATTAATTAGCTCGACAAACTTAAGCCGGT
>CAMYJP010000669.1:750-2021 GCA_947258675.1 uncultured Desulfobulbaceae bacterium
AGTTTGATTACCGGCTTTTTTAGGTTTGATGTCGTGTTTAGTAGTAACGCAATGATGCAACTTTTTATAGAAAAGGAAATAGACAAATATATGTTTTCCCGAATTACACTCAATTTACGAACTCATATTAAGGCCCTGCAGATTTTTATCTGTGCAGCTCTCCTGTCTAGTGCAACCATTACCATGGCAGGACAGTCTCTTGAAATTGATTTTATGGACTTATATGTCCAGATTATCCGTGCTGTTGATGCAGGAAAACTCGACAAAAAGGTTGGTAAAGAAGCACGTACGTTAGATTTTGAGTTGCAAAAGGAAATTATCACCCTGGACAATAAAATTGATAAACTTAAATCCACTCCCATGGGCTCAAGTAGTGCCCAGCGCGATAAGACGTTTGACGAATTAATTGCGATTGGAGCACAAAAAGAGAGAGTCTACGGTGATTATCTACGGCGACTTGAAGTACTTGCTGGTACGGGTGACCGTCCAGCTGCTTTGGGGATTACACCAGTGAAGAAAAAAAATGGTGGGCCGGTTTCAGAAAAAATCTTGTATGAAGGAGATGTGGTTGGTGGAGATTCTTCAGCTCCTGAAAAGAGGGCATTGACAATAGAAATGACTCCGGAGGACATTTCAACCGGGGATTTTGATTGACCTGAGCCAGGATGTCAATACTTCAAGGTAGTTATACCACCGTGAAAGTATTTATTTGAATCCTCATCAATGACCGCCGCCCTCCTGATCACGCATCCGTTCCACACTATCCGCCAGCCGGATATATGCTATAACCATGCCATCGGGTCGGGGAACATAGATGATGTCCAGTACATCACTTACCCCATAAACAAACGGCAATTGCAGATGGCGAAATTCATACCCAATAGTGTTACCGGCAAGGTCATTTATCGCTCGCAACTCTATCTTGTTAGGGATCACACGAGAACGAAGAAGTTCTCTTGCCATTCGGTCAGCATCCTTTCCCCCCAGACCTTCAACTATGGTATAGTCGAACTCGGCGCCAAACGGTTTAATCTCGTACCCGTCTCCTTCAATGTCAAGAATAGCCACAGTTTTAAGAAAGTTGAATTCCGCAGTGCTATAAAAAATTGCCGTAAACGGTCCCGCACCCACTACACCATCTCGTATAACATGACTCCTCAGTACTTTCCCGGTTGTGCACGACAATACTAAGAAAAGGCTCACCAAGAGGGTCATCAGTATCAACCCATGTCTTATTTGAAAATTCTTCATATTTCACCTCTGGACTGGAA
>CAMYJP010000670.1 GCA_947258675.1 uncultured Desulfobulbaceae bacterium
ACTGGGAGGAGTTTGTCACCTATGTCAAATCCCAGAAAGAAGCGATTCGTATTGGCTATAAGATCGATGTTTCCGTCCAGAACCTGATATTTGAAAAAAGCCTGGACAACTGGAAAATAACTCACAGCAACGATTTAAAAGACGATTGCGTAGACATTACGCTGATCAATATGCATGGCGCCAAGAATTTGATTCCGGCGCTCACCAATAAAATCATTGATGGTTTTGTCGTCAACCAACCTTTCATTGCCCTTGCCAGTCACCGTAACATCGGCAAAACTATTACCATGCTTGACAAGCTGCCTCCCGGGAATCAATGGGAAGGGCACCCTTGCTGTGTGCTTGCCGGCGATAAAGATTTCGTTTTAAAAAACAGCCAGGTTTCTGAAAAACTTGTAACCCTCTTAATGCGAGCGAATCATTACATCACGGAAAACCCGGATAAAGCGGCACTCCAGATCGCATCCTGGCTCGGAACACCTATCGCGGTCGAAGCCCAATCACTACCGACAATACATTTCACAACAGACTTCAATGCAAAGTGGAATCGCGGCGTCAATTTATGGATCGATGTGTTGATTGAGTCCGATCATCTTAACGGTAAGATAAAAGAGGCATACGGCAACAACACGCACCATAATTCGATTTACAACATGAAGCTGTACAAGCGAGCAGTGAAAAATTTATAACATGCGTTTTTCCGTATCAAAAAAAATCTTTCTTTTCTTCATTACCCAGACTGCCCTGGCAGCCCTCATCGGGCTCCTGGTAATCAACTGTCTTGCTGTCCTCTATAAATGCATATTCAAACTCTTGAAAATCTAAGTGCTCTTGAAATCAAAACCGGTTCCAATGCCTTAAGGGAAAAAATTAATAGAGAGCTCACAGAATTTGAGCACTACACCGTAAAGATCAATGAATCAATCATCTCTTTGCCAAATTACCTTCATAAAGCACTCAGTGACATAAAGAACAAACATATTAGCTTTTATCGGGCCGCAATTGAGGAACAGCGCGAGAAACACCGTCAAAAAAAGAAACTGGAAGATGACAACCTCAATTTGATAAATTCACTTCTTAAAAGGACAAAACCCGACCAAAGCTTAGACAATTATAATGTTTACAATGCGATTCTTCTCCTTGAGAACTATTGGCACAGATTAAAAGAAACCAATGATTCAGTCGAGCTCAAACACATAAGAGACCTGGAAGAGTCTATTGCGGCAAAGGCAACTGATGAAAAAGTCAAAACCATTGTTCAAGAGTTTATTCAGAATGTAGAAAAATCGGTTGTTCTTAACTATGCCTCCGTGAACAGACAGGCATTTCTGCAAACGACCTCCGAGCGTTTTGTCGAAGTGGCGGATAAGGCAATTACCGCCATTACTGAAAAATCGAAATCAAGGCAGCGTGAGCTGCGCATTCAACTTCTCCTTTTCATTACCTGCTCCCTTGTCCTGACGATCCTGTTCTGGTATCTGAGCAGAAAATACCTGCACACCTTTCTCGACAGCCAAAAGGATGCCATTGATTCCATTCAGGCAGGACTCTATGACTATCCAATTGAGAACGTACCGGATGACGAGCTTGGCGACATGATGCTTTTTATCAAGAGGTTATCCCTTGATTTTGGCAACACCTTAAGCAGTCTGGTTGATTCGGAAAAGAAATATCGCCAGCTCATTGGTCAGCCCCTCAATTGAACAAATTTTCGGCATCAAGGCAGATGATGTCCTTGGAAAAACAGTGTTTGAAGTGTTACCAAGAATTGACGGTCTGGACAACAGATCCATGATTAAAACCATCCTGAAACAAAGTGCGTTCAGCAATATGGAAAATCATTACCTCCATGATTCTGGCGACATCATCATCCTTGAAAGCAGCGGCCAGCCTGTCATTGCAAAAGATGGCACCTTCAGAGGATTTCGCGGTATCAGCAGAGACGTTACCGAACGAAAACATTCAGAGGAAATCCTTATAGAGTCCAAGCGATTTCTCCAATCCATCATTGATGGTGTTTCAGATCCGCTTATGGTTATAAACACCGATCATGAAGTGGTCTTAATGAATAGAGCCGCGAAAGAATTCTCACAATCTTTTGATTCTTCTCAAGAGAACCTCTACTGTCATTATGCACCCATGTCTAACAACAAACCGTGCAGCGGCACTGATTATCCCTGTCCCCTTGAGTCCATCCACTCAACGGGTAAGCCTTCCATGGTAACCCATGAGCATTATGACAAGAGTAGCAGCAAAGTCATTATGGAAATCAAGGCTTATCCGCTCTATGACCAGTCAGGGAATTTCTACGGAATCATTGAGTCATCTCGCAATATAACGAGCCGTAAAAGCGTTGAGGAGGAGTTGAGTAAAACCAGAAACCTCCTCAATAATATCATTAACTCAATGCCCTCCACCCTGATAGGTGTTACCAAAGACAAAGTCATAACCCAGATGAATCAGGAAGCTGCCAGATATTCTGGCATATCCGCTGAAAAAGCCATCGGCAAAACTGTTGACCAGGTTGTTCCCGACCTCCAGAAACACATGGACGAACTGGACAACTCCATTACCGATAAAAAAGTGTATAAGTCCACTCAGTTCAATCCGCTGGAGAATGGAGATGTTAAGTGCAGTGAGATCATGATTTATCCACTTATTTCAAATGGTGTTGAAGGTGCAGTCATTAGGATGGACGACATCACTGACCTGGTCCGTCTGGAACGGCAGATCACCAAAACCGAGGAAGAAAAACAAAACCTTCAAAGTCAACTCATGCAGGCCCAGAAACTTGAATCACTGGGACGTCTTGCAGGGGGAGTGGCTCACGATTTCAACAATCTTCTCACCGGGTTAACCCTGATGCAGCTTGATGAGAACCATCCAGCATCCGAAAACGTCAAATCAATCCACAAGGCAGGGCTGCGAGCTGAAGATCTGACCAAACAGCTGCTTACATTCAGCCGCAAACAGGTGTTGGTGATGAAGCCGGTTAACTTGAACCGCATCGTCGAAAACATGGTTAAAATGCTCAAAAGGGTTATTGGAGAAGACGTTATCCTTAATGTTCAGCTTTCCGATGATGACCAGCACATTATGGCTGATATCGGTCAGGTCGAACAGGTTCTGATGAACCTTGCTGTCAATGCAAAGGATGCCATGGAAGTCGGCGGTCATCTGTCTATTGAAATCTCATCCATAGTCATCAGTGATGACCTGACTCTCCAGGATGAAACGATGAAAGCCGATCATTATGTCTCACTTGTCATGCGAGATGACGGGAAAGGCATGTCAGCTGATAACCGCTCAAAGATTTTCGAGCCATTTTTCACAACAAAAGGCATTGGTAAAGGCACAGGGCTTGGCCTGGCAACAGTTTACGGGATCGTCAAGCAGCATAAGGGGCACATTAAAGTTGACAGTGAAGTTGGAGTCGGGACCACCTTCTACATATATTTCCCCATCATCCCGGAAATCGAAGAGCCAAAAATCAGAGATCAGGACCTGGAATTAGCCGGGGGCAGTGAAATGATTCTGGTAGTTGATGATGACCCGATGACGAGAAAGTTAGTTTCAGACACACTTTCCCCGCTGGGTTATAATGTAGCA
>CAMYJP010000671.1 GCA_947258675.1 uncultured Desulfobulbaceae bacterium
CTTTTTAGTGAAAAGGACTTTTATCACCCCTATTGTGCTAGAGAGGAATCTTTCCGGATCACCAAGGGGGAAACGCATAAAAAATGGACTGATGAGATTATTTTTTATAATGCTGTGATTTTTCTTTTGCCCACGAAGAAGCAGTTCTTTCGTATCCTGTGGAACATTACAAATCAGCAGATCCATTGTGTGCAGCTGGCTTAGGAGAGTAATCATTTCGATCTGGGATGGAGCATCATCGCCATATAGCTCCATGGCACCTTCCCATAATGTCTGCACATTTCTTTTGCCATCCATCAAGCCGATAATTTGATAAACAACTGGCGAGAAACGAAAAATATTGCCGGTGACCGGATCCTCCAGCACATACCATCGCTCACCTCGATACAGCTGCCGGTGGATCTTGCTATGTGCCCGAATTTGCGGTTTTAAATCCGCCACTCTATACCATGATGGACTGTAAAATGCGTCTGACATATTCTTTCTTAAATTTCGGACTCCTGACCCCGTGGCGAAGATTAAAGTGCCTAAAGTATAAAGTGACTAAAATTTACAATGCCTAAAGTGAGTTGAAGTTTTAAGTGACTAAAATGAGCTGAATTAAAAGTGCCTAAAGTGACTAAAGTTCAAAATGACTAAAATGAGCTAAAGTTCTAAGTGCCTAGAGTGAGCTAAAATTCTAAGTGCCTAAAGTTAAAATATTTTTTTATCTGATAAATATTACAATTTAAAACACTCTAGGCACTTTAGGCACTCTAGGCACTCTAGGCATTACCAATTTCTGAATTTACATATGTATCAGGGAACTCTTGACCAGAACCATAATCTCAGCCAGTCGACAAGCTCATGGGTCCATATCCAAATTATTTTTTTCCGGCCCACAGATATTTTTGCGTATCCCTGCATGCCAGGTCTGAGCCGGTCTGATTTTTCCTCTAGACTTGCCTGCACCATAAAAAAATTTCGTCCTTCGCTGGCTGCAGATACAGCTGTTATATTCTCAACAACAATGGGGAATTCCATATCCGGCAGAGCATTTAACACCAGTTTTCCCTGTTGCCCGCCGGACACATAGGAGACATCCTTTTCATCCATTTCAAGCATTATTCTATAGGCGTCTAGAGGAGCGACTTCGAAAAGTACCTGACCGCGTTCCACTGGTGCTCCTATGGATTGACTGAGGTCTCCGGCTGTTCCTCAATCAACGATAATTGAGAATCAGCCTGTTTTATCTGTTCCTGGAGAATTTTCGCGTCGGCTATCTTATTTTCAGCCATTGCCTGATGATATTCCAGACTATATTGTTTCTGCTGGCTGGACCATTTCATCCGCTCAAGGACCAAATCACGAACATCCATTTTTGCCAAAATCTGCCCTTTATTTACTGTTTCCCCTTCTCGGTGATTTGCTTCAGCAACAAAACCATCATAGGGTGCAATAATAGCTCGCTGCACGACCCCTTCAAGTATAGACGGAGCAGTAACCCGATATCCTCCGGTTACGATTGAAAAGAAAAGTATTACTACAGACAAGGTGCAAAGGACAAATTTGCGCACAGGGTAGCCAGGTCCGAAAACTTTAGTAAGTTGCTCTTCAAAGCTTGCGAAAATTTTCTGGTGCAAAGCACGGTCATTCAATTGTTTTTCTTGGAGAATAGGTCCCAGCAGAGCTGCCGAAGCTTCGCAAAGCTTGGTATCAGCCTCGGTAAAAGGTCCTGAATACATGCGTTCAAAGCAGGCAGCTCCATAACCTCTGCCGTTTGCATTGATAAATGGGACAGTTACGATAGAACTGCCAGAGGTAACATTTACCAGACTATTATGAGCGCGTTGGACAACAAGGTCCTCTTCATTATTCTTGGGATATGCAATTGTGACCTTCTGATCCAGGGATTCATCCATTGCTTCACTTAAAGCCCGCACAATGTTCATCTGCTTATCAGGCTGGGCACTGTGGGAAAGCGCTTCAATATGGGTTTGGTTATTTTTGCGAAAACCAATGGAGACCCGATCACAGGGAAGACGATCGGCTAATATTGTAGCTGCGGCTGTTGCAGCTGCCAGGAATTTATCTTCCTGAACCGTAGATGCAGTAACATCAAAAACTGTCGATAGATTTTCGTAACTCAATTTAAGGTGTTCCTGTTATTGTATACATGT
>CAMYJP010000672.1 GCA_947258675.1 uncultured Desulfobulbaceae bacterium
TCTTCGACTAACAAAAAAATAGCATTGTTCCGTTCCTTATTCAAAGGCAGAAGTGATGTATATCCGAAATTGTGGGTAAGCAAAAAAACCGGGAAAAAAGGATATAGTCCTGTTTGTGAAAATGAATGGATAAACGGCCTATGTAAAAAGGGAGTGATAAAATGTGGTGAATGTAAAAATCGTAAGTTTTCTTCTTTGACGGATGAAGTTATCATCAGACATCTTAAGGGAGAGATTACTATTGGCATATATCCGATGATGGAAGATGAAACCTGTTTTTTCCTCGCGGCGGACTTTGACGGTCAGAACTGGCAAGATGATGCTCTGGCGTTTCTCAATACCTGCAAAGATAGCAATGTGCCTGCATTTCTGGAAAGATCGAGGTCAGGAAATGGAGGACATGTCTGGATATTTTTTTCTGAGCCTATTAGTGCCATGCTTGCCAGACAACTGGGAAGTTATCTTATTACAAATACTATGTCTAGCAGACATGAGCTTGATATGAAAAGTTATGACCGATTGTTTCCAAATCAGGATACATTACCCAAGGGGGGATTCGGAAACCTCATCGCCTTGCCTCTGCAAAAGGAAACTTTGAAAAGGGGGAACAGTGTATTCATTAACGATAACTGTATCCCTTATAAAGACCAGTGGCAGTATCTGTCAAGTATCCGAAAAATCAACTATAACGAAGTCAGGACAATTGTTACCGATGCTGCCGGACAGCAAAATATCATGGGAGTTTTACATAATGATGCCGATGAAGAAGGCAGCCCCTGGGAAAAACCTTTATCAAAAAAGGTTTCATCGCAAAAAATATCCTGTGAACTTCCATCTGAAATCGATGTAGTTCTTGCGAACAGAATTTATCTTAAAAAATCTGGTTTACCATCTCAAATTATTAATCATATTAAAAGGTTGGCTGCCTTCCAAAACCCTGAATTTTACAAAAAACAGAGAATGCGTTTATCTACCGCTGTGTGCTGAAGAGATTAATGGATACGTAGCAATCCCTCGCGGTTGCCTGGAAGAGCTCAGAGAACTTCTGGCAATTAATGAAGTACCACTCAAAATAGAGGATAAGAGAATAAGTGGAAACAATGTCGATTATAATTTCCATGGTGAACTTACAGAAGAACAGAACAAGGCTCGTACTATATTACTTGAACACGATGCCGGTATTTTCGTAGCTTCTCCCGGTATAGGCAAGACTGTTTTGGGGATCAATCTTATTGCTGCAAGGAAAGTAAATGCGCTTGTTCTTGTCCATCGTAAGCCACTGCTTGAACAATGGCGTTCTCAAATATCTTCATTCCTTGAATTACCGATGAAAGAGATAGGTCAAATAGGTGGCGGCAGAAACAAATCAACCAACATTATTGATGTAGCAATGATTCAGAGCTTTGATAAAAAAGAAGGAATAGACAGCAGGATCAGGAACTACGGACATATTATAGTAGACGAATGTCATCATATATCAGCTTTCTCATTTGAAAAAGTTATGATGGAGGCTACAGCAAGATATATAACCGGCTTGACCGCTACACCGTACCGGCGAGATGGCCATCATCCAATTATAACTATGCAATGTGGGCCGATACGATATAACATTACGTCTAACAAAAATATTGCTGGAGCTCCGTTAGAACACAAACTCATTAAAAGAATTACCAATTTTAATTGCCAATGGACTGAGGAAGATAATATCCATACCCTTTGGCCGCCGCTCATAACAGATGTAGAGAGAAATAATATGATCTTTGATGATGTTCTCAAAGCTCTTGAAGAAAAACGTTCACCTATTGTCCTGACGGAAAGAAAAGAGCACCTTCAGATATTAAAGAAGAAACTTGAAAACTTTGTAAAGAATATCATTGTCCTGCATGGTGGGATGAGCGCCGGAGTAAGAAAAGAAATGTTGGCAATGTTGGATGATATTCCTGATTCAGAGGAGCGGTTAATCCTTGCCACCGGTCAATATATTGGTGAGGGTTTTAATGATCCGCGACTCGATAC
>CAMYJP010000673.1:0-1104 GCA_947258675.1 uncultured Desulfobulbaceae bacterium
CAACGGCATTGTCAGGTATGCAGAAGTCAATGCAGACTATACGGTGCGTCCTGAGCCGGAGCACACCCTAGCTGCGCTCAAAACGCTATAATCTGATTGGACAGAAAATTTAATGAAAATATATACGGGCACCGGTGATCGCGGTAAAACAAGTCTTTTTAGTGGTGAACGTGTTTCCAAAGCAAATCTTCGCATCGAAGCCTACGGGGATCTGGATGAATTAAATTCACTCATTGGTGCATTGACAGCAAGTCTTGGGCCCAAGCATCCGGAACTGGTTGATGAATTTCAGGAAATTCAGTCGGATCTTTTTGTTATCGGTTCTATGTTTTCATATATTTTTTTATCGCGAGACGAATGCCTTTCGGTCTTGCTGTAATTGTTTTGGTAACTTGCCAGAAGGGCCGGCCCGACATCTCTCATTTGCTTTTCAAGACCTGATATGCCATACAATTCATCAGCTTTTTGGAAAGAAGCGCCAAATGAACAATCAGTGGCAAAAAAGAAGCACAGCAACAGTATCGAAAAAGATGTTATGAATTTCATGATTGCTCCGTCTGGTAGTGCTTATAGTGTAGTCTTATGCAAGATAAACAGCATTTCGATGTGATTTGCTTTGCAGTGCTCTTACTAGATCTAAATCAGCGACCGCTCCCTACGAGCACCTCTTTGACCGTGAGGAGAAGCAGTTTAAAGTCAAGCCCGAGTGACCAGTTGTCGATATATTCAAGATCCATATTCATCCATTCTTCAAAAGAGGTCTTGTTCCTACCGCTTACCTGCCAAATGCAGGTTATGCCCGGCTTCATAGAAAGGCGACGCCTTTGCCATAACTGATATTGCTCTACTTCTTCAGGTATAGGGGGCCTGGGGCCGACCAGGCTCATTTCTCCACGCAATACGTTCATCAACTGAGGCAATTCATCGAGACTGGTTTTTCGTAAGATATGCCCTATCATTGTTATACGCGGGTCGTCTTTGATCTTGAATACCGGTCCATCCATCTCGTTATCTTCTTCCAGCATTCCTCTTTCTTCTTCAGCATGTTCATGCATGGTTCGAAATTTGCGCACGAGGAAGCGTCGACCATTCAAACCACACCTT
>CAMYJP010000673.1:1158-2237 GCA_947258675.1 uncultured Desulfobulbaceae bacterium
AACAGGCGAGAGGACAATTATCCCCGCTAATGCAGCAATATAATCAATGATATTCTTTATGAACAATCCTAACTCATTAGCAGTCGTGGAGGAAACCGCCAAAGTGGGGAGTCCCAGGAATTGATCAATATATATTGTGGCCATTTTTGGGTAAAATTTGATTTTTTGTATTTGGAAATCAGGCATGACTCGGATCTTTATACCCATTTCTTCTGCAAAATATATATAATTATGTATCTCTTCGATATTTCTTAAGGGAAGGGCAAAGATAATCTCGTCAACAGATTCCTCGAGCAAAATTTTATTAAAAATATCGAGGGTCCCGATTATTTTCACATTTTCATATATTTCTTTCCCGACACGATCTCCATTCTCGATTGTTTCAAGACAGCCGATTATACGATATCCTGAACCGGGATTTTTCATAATTGCATCGATAATATCCAGGCTCCTTTCACGCGAACCGATTATGAGGAGATTCTGGATGTTGAAGGTGCGGGTACTTTTTTTGTTTGATATGTAAAGCATGCTGCCTTTCACAAAAGACAGGAGAATGATAGAAAAAGAGGCGAATAAACCCAAAAGCAATCTGCTTATATCAGCTAAATGAGTAATATAAAGAAGTACTACAGCAAGAAGAATGCCGAAGACGATGGCTTTTGTAACCTGTATTACGAGGTGGATGACTCGTTTGTCTTCATAGGGTGGGTATGTTTCGGCAAAACGGAGATTGAACTGGCAGGAAATACTTGTTAGTAAAAAAACCAGGGTATAATTCTGCCCTGCAGCAAGTCCTCGGACAATATCCGGAACAAGTGCAATCTTACTATAATAAGCCAGTAAAAAGGCAAGGCATAGTACAAGAAAATCGATAATCTGATAAATCTCGAGAAAGAACTTGTCTTTGTCCCGAATCATTCCACGCCCTATTTTTCTTGTATTTTTTTCAACTTAATACATATAATTATCTGATTATCATCGAAACTCAGCAAGAAGTTCTATGTGAGATATTATAATCGCTGATTGCAAAAAAATGTCAAATCTCTAACGAGGTTTCAGGGAAACGACGCACCTTTCTT